>CAYTDF010000368.1:0-5605 GCA_964436365.1 uncultured bacterium
CGGCCGATGCACCCGTTCGTTTTGGAGCAGCCTTCGGAAGAGAACGATTATACGGTCACGATCTATCTCAACGATGTGCCCGGGGGCGGGGATTGGTGGCGATTCGAACTATTGTATATCGACAAGCCGCCGGAAGAGTTGGGCTTGAACATGGCCTGGTGAGTTGAATCCGGCGACCGACAAACATGAGACCTGTGAGAGTGCCTGGACTCCTCAGGAGAGAGCCATGCCAACAAGACTCGAATTAGTCGTCTATCTCCTCAACGTCACGCTCCTTTTCTTGTCCGCGAACGACCTTCGCGCCGCCTCGGTGACCGATCGAGATGGGGATCGGTCTGCATCTTCACCGGCTGCGACGGAGAGTCCTAGCGTGCTCTCAGTGGCACCACGACAAAACGAGATTTCCGCCCCACACAACACAAGAATCTCCGCTCAGTTTGATGAGGATATGCTCGAACCGACGGGCGACGATTTTGTGGTTCACGGTGCATTTTCCGGCAGAGTCGAGGGGAATTATGCGGCCGGAAGTTCGCGGGACCTGACGTTCAATACTGCACCGAATTTCCTCGCGGGCGAGTCGGTGGAAGTCTCGTTGACGAAGAGGATCGAAGGCCAGGGAGGCCTACCGTTATCCCTGCCGTTTGTGTGGCGTTTTCTCACGGCCACGGGCAGCGGTCCGGCGGAGTTCAACATTAGACGACACGACTTTGGATCCGGTGACGATGAAACGACGGCCTTGGCGGCTGGGAGAGTGAACTTAGATGGGACCATCGATCTTGTCGTGGGGAACTACGGTGGAGGGGTGGTGGTCTATCTGAATGAGGGCGGGTACGCTTGGGCGTCAAGCGGGGTGGTTGTGGGGGCCGCCGACGCCAACATCCAATCGGTTCGTCTCAGTGATGTGGATGGCGACAGCAATCTCGATATCGTCGCGGTGACGTCCGAGGCAGCCGATGCAAGCGGCAAAGTCTTCTTCAACAACGGCGTGGGGCAATACCCGTCGAGCAGCACATGGGGACAAGGAAACGGGCGTGGCAAAATCGAGATGGGGGATATGGACGCCGACGGCGATCTCGACATCGTTTTCGCTCGGTGGGGCGAGCCCGGCCTTGTGTGTCTCAATGACGGTCTGGGGCAGTTTGGCGAAATACGCGAGTTCGGAACGGCGTCCGACTCGTCGAATGACCTGTCCCTCGGAGATATCGATGGCGATGGCGATCTGGATGCGGTGGTTGCCCACTCCAACCATTCGGATCGAGTTTATCTGAATGCGGGCGATGGGACTTTGGCGGAGTACGGAACGCTCGGGGACGCAGAGACTCCAACGGAGTGCCTGCGTTTGGGCGACTTCGATGGCGACGGCGATCTAGATGTTGTCTGTGGCTATTTCCAGCGACAATCGCGGATTTACTTCAACGATGGCTCTGGACAGTTCACGGAAGGATCGCCATTCGGCCCGGAGTTTGAGCATACGACGTCTCTAGAATGCGGTGACTTGGACGGCGACGGCGATCTGGATATCGCCGCCGCAATGTATTCCTACACAGAAGTGTTCCTCAACGACGGAGGGTGTGCTCGAATCGAGCGATCGAACCTTCGGGCGCGACGGCTTCCGTGACTGGGTCATCTCCATCGCGGATTTTGACGGCGACCGCGATCTGGATATCGCCACGGGTGCGAACGAGGGCCATTGGGATGGCCAGGGCGGACGACAGAACACGCTCTACCTGAACGGGCGGACCAATCCAGTCGGGATTCGAGATTGGAAGCGGTTCTGACCTAACACGGATTCTCCTTCTTCTTGAGATAAGCGCTACGGGCGGTGTCGTACTCTTCGGGGGTGAGATCGGCGAGGACGGTGGCGGGATCGAGATCGTCCCCCGCCTCATGCACCGCATCGAACAACGCTTCCAAATACGGCACGCACCAGCCACAGCCGGAGCCCGCGCCGTGACACTCGGAGAGCTGTGAAGCCACACTCAATTTACGTCTGCGGGCGAAGTTGAGCAGTTTGCGCTTGCTCACGTGATAACAACGGCAAATATCGTCGTCGAGTTCCATCGTTTCTCTGTGGTTCCCCCCTCAGACCGCGGCTGGAAGAGGACGGCGGTCCGGGGAATTGGACGTATCGGCCTCGGGAAGCTCCCGGCCCCATTCCTGGACGGTGCGGATCACTTCATCGGTATCCTCGATAAGATTGGTGACCGCACGCAGTTCCTTCACGCGCGGTATCCCCTTCAGATACCAACCGGTCTGTTTACGCATCTCCCGGATGCCCCTGCGCTCGCCAAGATCGTCGACAGCGTAACGAATGTGTCTGCATAGGACTTCGACGCGCTCGGCAAAGGAAGGACGCGGCGGAATGGCATCACCCCGTAACGCGGCCTCGACCTCGCGGAAGATCCACGGATTGCCATAGGTGGCGCGGCCGATCATCACCCCCTGGCAGCCGGTCTCGCGAACCATCCGCACGGCGGACGGCCCATCGATAACATCACCGTTGCCGATGACCGGGATATCCATGGCCTCCACCAGCGCGGCGATCCAAGGCCAGTGAGCCTTGCCCTTAAAACCCATGCGCTGGGTGCGGGCGTGCAACATGAGAGCGTCGACACCCTCCTCCTGAGCGATCCGGCCGACTTCGAGAAAATTCAGTTCGGCGTGCTTAGTCCCCGCTCGGAGTTTGACGGTGAAAGGCAGGTGTGTGGCCCGGCGCATCCGGCCTAGAATGTGCGCCAGGTTCAACGGGTCGCGGGTCAGCGCCACACCGGAGCCATGGCCAAAGACCTTCTTGGCGGGGCAGCCGAGATTGAGGTTGATCTCGTCGGGCCCGAGTTCGGTGGCCATGCGTGTGGCCTCCTCGAAGGCCGCTGGCTCCTTGCCGAAGAGTTGAACACCCAAGGCGGACTCGTTGGCGCAATGGGAGAGCATCTCTAAAGTGCTCTTGCCCTGCATCTCCAAACCCTTGGAACTGATCAGTTCGGAATAGGTCATGCCGCAGCCGTGCTCGCGCGCGATGTTGCGCGTGGCCCGGTCGGTGACACCGGCGATGGGTGCGAGACTGACGCCAACGTAAGGTTTTCTGTCCATGATTCCAAAAGAATAGCGTCTGGTTTTTCGCGGAGCGAAGGTCCCCCTTACTGGAGTGGGACTTGAGTATCTTCCGAAAGTTACTTCCGATTGGAAGGCGTCCCTCTCCTAGGTAGGCCTTTCCTTCAACAGCCGAGCGCCTGGAATCCGGGTCGCCCGGCGCTCCGCCCCCTCGCGGAGAATCAAGAACCGGCAGTTGCCATGAACCCCGTGCCACCACCAGTCGTCGGGGAGTTCACAGACCTCCTCCAGCGGCACGTAATCGCTCTCGAGAATCGGCTTGAGTTGTGGAATGTGCTCGTCGATGAGTTCGAGCCGCCGCCAGGGGCGGTTGGTGTCGCCCTTGCCGAGGATGTAGACGGCGGGAGGATCGGCCTCCAGATCGCGCATGAAGAGCTCGCGCTGCCGTTGCCCGACATCGCCCTGGAACTTGGACTTGAAAATCGGAGTGTTGTGATAGTAACGCGACGCGGCGTAACGCCCGGCAAGCATGTAACAGGAGTTTGGCGACTTGCCGAGGAGCTGGATGCTCTCGTGGGGGTCGGTGAGTAGAGCGACGGCGTCACCAATCGCCTTCTGCTGTGCCCAGACGCCTTCATCGTCGGCGGTGTCCTCGTATTGCCGCTGAAGGTCCTGAGTACTGGACCGCACGCCCTGGACGGTGAGGAGAATCACCACGCCCATGACCAGCGAGGTCACCAACGCGACGCAGCGGTATTTTCGGTCCTTCTCGCGCCACCAGTACTTGACGGCCCAGATGCCGACATGCGCGATTAGCCCCAGGGCGATACACATCGGCCACGCGGCTTGAACGTAGTAGTGGGAGTAAAACTCGCCGCTCATCATGGTGGCGGCCAAGTCGCCCACGTAGCCGATCACGATGACCAGCATCAACCAGCGATGCTTCGGATTCATCCAGCGTAAGAGCGTGCCCGCTAGCAAGGGTGCAGCCAGATACGGTCCGGTGTTGAGCGTGAAGTTCCGCCAACTGTGTAAGAGCTCCGACCATTGCCGGCCAGCGTCGCCCCGCTGGACATAGAGCACGTTGAAGAGGTACGACCCCTCGATGTAGTCGAACCATGCGCCATTGAGAGCGAACCAAGAGGAGACCACGGCCTCACCCACAAGCATCCCCAACCCCGCCATCACGCAGCCCTTAAGCCACCAGGATACGGGGCGGTCCTGTTCGCGGTGGAGAAACCAGAGCCAGACGATCAGGATGGGGAAGTTGAGCGCGAAGGTTTGCCGGACTTGTACCGCGAACCCCAGACAGACGCCCGCCAACCAAGCGTGACGGCGAGTGGCCTCCGGATGCGTCAGCACCAGCAGATAGAAAAGCCCCTGGAAAACAAGCCCGGCTTCCTCAGTGAGACCGCCCCCGCGTATCGCCTCGGGCATGGAGAGAAAGAGCACGTAGAAAACAGTGGCGATCACAGCGGAACGGATGCGGACCAGCCAACGGAGAGTCAGGAAAAAAAGAGTGGCGGAGATCGAGTTCCAGAGCGCATCGAAGAGCCTGGAGGCCGGAATCGAGAACGGAAATAGACGGGCAACGGGAGCGTGGAGATAGAAGACGCCCGGCGGCTTGTGGTCCCAGAAATCCCGGTACGGCAACATCCCCTGCCCCGCCGCTTGGCCACCGTATAAGAACAGCCCTGTGTCGTGATGCAGACGCCCTGTGAAGGTGTGCGAACGGAGGAGCAGGAAAGCGGCGAAGAGGAGCAGCCAGGCGAGCAGGATTTGACGCGGACGCGGATCGGCAACGCGGCTGGGCGCGGCGACGTGAGGGATCCGTTCCCGGCTGTCGACGGTCACTTCGCTGTCGTTCTTTAGGTCGATCATGCTCTGTCCCGAGCCTGCAAGTGAAGGTTGCCAAAACGCTACACGCTACCGTGTTCGGGCGTTGTATGAAAGGCGGTGGGGGAGCGTGAGGCCGTCTCTCTTCTCTGGATTTGGGAATAGAACCTGTATGGCGCGCGTCTAAAGATTGCCAGAGACGACCGGGGGCGGGGCTTCTGGAGCGAGACGGTGTCGAGGCGATCTTCCCTCGCTCTGGCATTGCGGTCGACGGCACGTGGAAGCGCCGCTCATGGCAAAAGAACGACGGCTAGCGAAGGGAGTCGGAGGCAGGACTGGAACGGAACGTCTTTAGGATCAAGCACTTAAAGAATACGGAGTCCATTTCGCCGACGAGCGCCGCCCGAGACGGCCAGCGTTTCGTGCGTACCGGCGCCGGGGGGCAGAAACTCGATCCGTGCGGCAGAATGGTCGGCCTCGCACGATAGAACAACCTTGGCATGGAGCAGGGCTAACCGAGGAGAAAAGCTTGCCTTTTGCTCAGGTGGCTCTAGTCTTCTCGTTTCTGTCCGCACAATTTACAATCAGCGGACGATTAGGAGTCTGTCTGGATTCCCGCGCCCCTTACGGCGTTCTTTTCGTGAACGCAACACGGTGTCCTCTTCTTGAACGCAACGCAAGCCTGACGGCTTGATTTCACTCGGGGACACGGGATTTG
>CAYTDF010000369.1:0-5579 GCA_964436365.1 uncultured bacterium
CCAGGATCGACCCGACAGAGGCCGCAGCGGACCGCCCAAACAGGGAGGACATCACAACAAGCCCGACAGAAGACGCGGTGGACCGCCGAAAAGGGGAGGCGGAAGGCGCTGACTCAGCGATCCATCACCTTGGCCGGGGTGCCGGCTCTCCCCCGCCGGAGCCTGTATCTCTAGCCGCTCCGGCATGTTACAGCGGACGGAATGTTCCCTTGGATGACAATCCGGATCGACGACACCCTTCCAATTCGGGGCTCGTCGCGTCACATATACAGTCGCGTATCCACGGACCGTTTCGCGCATTCCCGACGGAAAACGAGGACTCCCATTGAGTCATGGGGGGGATCTTGTGATAGTTTTCCTCTTCGTTACACCTATTTCTGTTCCGGTCGAGTGGGAATGTCCGGTGGGCACGAAGCGGAGCGGCTCCTTCAGTGGGGCCATTGAAAGATCGCGAGGACGAGGCGTATTCGAACGCCTCTCGTGAGTTTCTTCCGCCGGAAGAGACTCTCGGGCGCACGCAGTGCCCCCGAAGGCCGGGCCATCAGCGTCTTTCAATCGGAATGAACTTTTGGAAGAACCGTTAAATCTGTGAGTGGGAAGCGAAACGCCGTGAGCAACACGCTTGTTATTGTCGAGTCACCAGCGAAAGCGCGGACAATTAGCCGTTTTTTGGGACGGGATTATCAGGTTGAGGCTTGCTTCGGGCATGTCCGAGACCTCCCCACCAATGCAGACGAAATACCCGAGGGGATTCGCAAACAGCCCTGGGCGCGTCTGGGGGTAAATGTCGAAGAGGATTTCCAGCCGGTCTATGTCGTCCCTTCGGAAAAGAAGCGCCACGTCACAAAACTCAAGACAGCGCTTCGAAAAGCCGACCACTTACTACTCGCGACGGATGAGGACCGGGAGGGCGAGAGCATTGTCTGGCATCTGCTGGAAGTGCTGAAACCCAAGATTCCCGTACAGCGCATCGTCTTCCACGAGGTGACGCCCGAAGCCATCGAAGAAGCCTTGGCCAACCCCCGCGAAGTCGATTCCCGTCTCGTCCGAGCGCAGGAATCCCGCCGTGTGTTGGATCGCCTCTATGGCTACACACTCTCTCCCGTACTCTGGAAAAAGGTCCAGGGCGGACTGTCCGCGGGGCGTGTACAGAGCGTCGCGGTACGGCTTTGTGTCGGTCGCGAACGCGAGCGCGCTGCGTTTCACAGCAGCCGCTATTGGGACATCGAAGCCAAACTGGAGGCGGAGCAAGGCAGTTTCCGAGCCGTGCTTTCGCGCTTAGGCGATGGCCGCATGCCCACGGGCAAGGATTTCGATCCTTCCACCGGACGCTTGAAGACGAAAGGCGTTCGCTTACTCGGCAGCGAAGAAACAAAGAAGCTTCACGCGGAACTCAAGACAGCCAAACCGTGGACGGTCGGCAAGTTGGAGGAGACTCCGATAACCAGTCGGCCCGCGCCACCGTTCATGACCTCCACTCTCCAACAGGAGGCCAACCGAAAACTCGGATTCACCGCAAGGCATACCATGCGGATCGCCCAGCAGCTCTATGAGGGCATTGGGCTGGGGGGTGGCGAGCGCACCGGGCTAATCACCTATATGCGTACCGACTCTCTGGACTTGGCCGAGCGCGCGTTGGGCGAAGCCCGGCAGCTGATCCAGAGCCGATATGGTAAGGAATACGTTCCTCCGAAAACGCGGCGTTACACCACCAAGTCGCGCAACGCCCAAGAGGCGCACGAGGCCATTCGCCCCACCGAGTTGCACCGCGATCCGCAATCGATCAAAGCCTATCTCGACCGCGATCAGCTCCGGCTCTACGAGCTGATCTGGCGCCGCACCCTCGCGTGCCAGATGGCCGATGCCAAACTCCAGCGCACAACCCTCGAAGTCGCGGTGGAGGCCGCTGGCGAGATCGCAACATTCACCGCCAGAGGAAAACGGATTGTATTCCCGGGGTTCTTGCGCGCCTATGTCGAGGGGTCGGACGATCCCGAAGCGGATCTGGGCGACCGGGAATCGATCCTTCCCCACGTCCAGGTAGGCGATGAGGTCAAGCCTGCGAAACTCGACGCCAAGGCCCACGAAACGAAACCTCCGGCGCGCTACACCGAAGCCAGTCTGATTCGCAAACTCGAAGAGGAGGGGGTCGGTCGGCCGAGTACTTACGCCAGCATCATCGGCACCATTCTCGAACGAAACTATGTCTTCAAGCAGGGCAACGCGCTTGTCCCCACCTTCACCGCCTACGCTGTCACCAATCTGCTCGAACGCCACTTCGGCGATCTCGTCGATCTCCGGTTCACCGCGCGGATGGAGGACGTTCTCGACGACATCTCCAATGGCCGTCTCGATTGGCTGGAGCACATCCGCACCTTCTACCGGGGCAGCGACGACCAGCCGGGGCTTGAGCAGCGTATCGAACTCGAGGAACCGACGATCGAGTTTCCCGCCATTCCCGTACATCGGGCTCCAAAGCCGGTCGAGAGCGGGACCGAAGTTCCGCTCGAAGACGAATCTGAACCCATTATCGTCCGCGTGGGACGATTCGGTCCGTACCTACAGAAGGGCGAGAACGGGGACGGCGGCCGCGCTTCGATTCCTTCCGATATCCCCCCCGCCGAGCTGACCTATGAGAAGGCCGAGGAGATGCTCGCGGCCAAGAAAGAGGGACCACGCGTTCTGGGAACCGATCCGGAGACGGGGCTGCAGGTCTCGTTGCATACCGGACGCTTCGGGCCCTACGTGCAGCTGGGCGAGATCCCCGACGATTCCAAGAAGAAGAAGAAGGCCGAAAAACCCAAGCGCGCCTCACTCGAAGCCGGAACCACCGAAGACGAACTCACGCTTCAGGGGGCGTTACGTCTACTTTCCTTACCTCGTCTCTTGGGTACCCATCCCGAAACCGGGGTTGAGATACTCGCCAACAGAGGCCGGTTCGGCCCCTATGTGCAGATGGAGAAGGAGTACCGTTCGCTCGCGCCGGAAGACGACGTCTTCACCGTTGAGCTCCCCCGGGCGTTGGAGCTCCTCGCGCAACCCAAGGGACGCCGCAAAGCCGCCGCCAAGAAGGTTCTCAAAGAACTGGGCAAAGACCCGGGGAGCGATCGGGAAGTCAATGTTCTCGACGGACGCTACGGGCCGTATGTGACGGACGGTGAAACCAACGCCACCCTGCCACGGGATCGCGCCCCGGAAGCGCTCGAACTCGCGGAAGCGCTCGAACTCTTGGAAGCCAAACGGAAAAAGGGCCCCGCCAAGCGAAAGCGGGCCACAACCAAGAAGAAAACCACGACCAAGAAGAAGAGCACCGCGAAAAAGAAGACAACGACTAAGAAGAAAACCACAGCCAAGAAGAAAACCGCGACCAAGAAGAAGGCCTCATAGGCTTTCCTCGCCCCGTCCCGCTCCCCGTGCCCCCGAGTGAAATGGAGCCGCAAGGCTCTATAGGGATCCTCAAAAATATTGTCCGGTACTCTATGGCCCGTGTCCCCGAGTGGCCGAGCGTAGCGAGGTTGTATCGAGGGGCACGGGATACCGGAAGAAGGCTGTCAACTCACATTCCCGACTACTTATCAACACGTAGGGTGGGTCGTTAGCCGAGCGTAGCCAGGCGTTGACCCACCGAATGAAACCCGCTCACACGCGCTCCAGCCCCCAGGCGTAGCCGTGCATGGAAGGCATATCCGTACACCAACGAACTTCGGCCCGGTACAGGTCTTTTCCCTCTTGAATCGTGTCGATTTCAAAGCCTCGCGCCCCAACCTCGAGAAGAAGAACCGGGGCGTCCACGCGAATAGCGTACTGAGTGATCAGCATATAGCCCCCGTCGCTGATATTGACCGTCCTTGCGATCACGGGAAATCGCCAGCCATTGCAGAGAACCATAATATCCAGTTCTTCCGCAGTTCGTTTGTGCTGACGCCGGTTATCCTCGTTCGCATCGTCATACGTCTCTATACCGCTTTGTTCGTCATTCATGCTGGCCGTGCGCCTCCAATCGGAAATAACGTCTGGGAGATACGCTGGATCTTAGGCTCGGTAGCCCGGGAATGCAATTCAACCCGTCTTCCCCCGTTCCGCCAACAGCACCTGCACCGCCTGACCGAACCGATCCCGCAGTAGGTCGAGAAGCTGTTTGCGCCGTTTCGAACCGTTCAGCAGCCCGTCGTTGGCTTCGATGAGACCGCAGAAGATGAAAAAGAACGAATATCCACCGAGGTCAGACGATGACGAAAGAGCGAGCATCACAACCAGACCGAAAAACGCGAACACCAGACCGGCGATCAAGGTTCCCGACTCCTTGGGTGTCAGACCGCGGCCACGTTCGAGATGCTCCAATAGATCCTGAAAATCCTCCCGGGCTCCGCTCCGCTCGCGATTGGGCGCGGGTTCCATCTGATCGTTCGAGCGTGTTGTCTGCCGGTCCGCGTCCAGTTCGGCGAGAACGGCCCGCGCGGCTCTGAGTTGTCGTTTGAAAGCGAAACCGCTCCTCCGACTGAGGGAACACAGAAAATCGCCCCAGATATCGGGCACCTCCGCCAGACGATCGGTTGAGGACACATCGCTCAAGGCCGGGGGTGTGTCAAACAGCGCCTCGACATGGTGGCAAATCTCTTTCAACGCTTTGCTGGCGTTTTTTGCGCGTTGGCTCAGCCGATACGCATTGATCCACGATGCGAGAATCGCACACACAAAACAAATCCAGAGCACAGGCCGCACATTCGAAAACAGGTTGAAGTATGATAGGAGAACGACGAAGATAAAGAGGGCGACGGCCGATCCGTTGACGATCCGTTCGACTGGAGTCGGCTTCGCCCGCGATTCAACCTGAGCCAACGTTTCCTGCAATTACCCGTGAAGCGTTTCTAAACCTTGCGCGGCGTCGGTATCCGTGAAAGCCAATCGCCGTTCGAGCTTCGCCAGGAGGATATGACCCCGTACGCGTAGCGTTTCAAACAACGCGTATTCATACATACCCGCCATTCGTTTGCACCTCACATCCCCCGGGCAGAGGGTTCCTCAAGGAAACGCCCCATTCTCATCCCGCCTCCCAGGTGGCGCAGCATGGACCGTTCATCCGGGGCCCACATGGATTCCACAATCTTTTTCCAGATACGTAACGATCAATGCGGCTGCGACACCCAGCAGCAGTCTCCCGATACTGAGCAGCGGTCTCTTTGCGTCCCACATCATGATTCAGCCCCCATGTTTCGTCTTCCCCCACAGCCAAAAGAAGTAAACTCCGTAGCCGATAGATACTACTCTATAAAGACGCTACTCCTCCACCTACGGCACGTCAATCCCCACGCTCCGCCAACAGCACCCGCACCGCCTCGCCGCATCCCTCACGAAGAAGAACCAGAAGCCGTTTCCGTCGTTCGTGGACCGCCGCCAACGCCCCAGAGAGGAGCCCGGAGCCAAGCCCGACCACCATCGGCACGAGTGCGCCGAAGGTTTGGGTGATCGACGAGGGAAGAACTGCGATGAGAATCACGCCGTGCAGCACAAAAACGATCCCGGCGATCGTTTGGCCCAGTTCCAAAGGCGAAAACCGACGCCCGCGTTCCATCTGCTCC
>CAYTDF010000370.1:0-5573 GCA_964436365.1 uncultured bacterium
AGCGGCTGTCATTCCCGCCCCGGAGTTCCTAACCACAGCGCCTCTCTAGCCAATTGTGCCAAGGCGCGATAACACTCTAGACCTCCACTGACACGCGAGCCTTTACGGGGCCGGTGTCAAGGCCGGTTCCTCCGGCGCCTTCGGTTCCGCTACAGCGGGCGCGGCTTCTTGCGTCCCTCTGAATGCGTCTTTGCGCGCCTCCCATCCGGTCCCTGCCGGGATGAGATGGCCCATGATGACGTTCTCTTTGAGCCCCTGGAGGTTGTCGGCCTTCCCCGAGATCGCCGCGGCGGTCAGCACACGGGTCGTCTCCTGGAAGGAAGCGGCCGAAATGAAGGATTCCGTGCCCAACGAGGTCTTGGTGATCCCAAGAAGCCGGGGTTTGAACTGCGCCGGCTTTCCACCGGCTTGGGTCACGTTTTCGTTCTCCTCAAGCACTCCGTGCCGTTCAACGTCGTCATCTTGCAGGTACGTCGTGTCGCCGGCATCGGTAATTGTCACCTTCCTCAGCATCTGCCGAATGGTGACCTCAATATGCTTGTCATTGATGGAGACACCCTGGAGCCTGTAGACCTCCTGAATCTCGTTCAAGAGGTAGTCCTGAGTGGCTTTCTCACCCATGACCTCCAAATACTCGTGCGGATCGATGGAACCATCCACCAAGCGCGTTCCCGTCGCGACCCAATCGCCGTCGGAGACGATCACGTGCTTTCCGATCTCGACCTCATAGCTGTCGAGATAGTTGCCGTCCTTGTCGCCGATCATGATGATTCGCGTACCGCGCCGCCGCTTCTTGGGCAGGTGAGACTCCAACTCCTCATCGATTTCGTTGGCTTTGGGAAGCCGGACCCATCCGTCCAATTTCGCGATGATGGCTAGATCGCGCGGTTTGGGGCGCCGCGCTTCGAAGAGCTCCTCGACACGAGGCAGACCGCCGGTCACATCCCGCGACTTAAAGGTCTCTTTCGGAATCTTCGCAAGCACATCGCCCGGCAACACATCATCGGTATCGTTCACGGTGATCTGCGCCCCGCTGGGGAGATGGTGGTATTCGGTATTGCCATCTTCACGCTCAACGACGACCGCCGGATGCTTGTCTTCACGGTGCTCCATGATGATCATCTGAGCGGTTTCGCTTCCACCTTGCGAACGTTGAAGGCGCATGGTCACGCCCTCGATGATCTGATCGTAACGGCAGGTACCGGCCTCGCTGGCGATCTCGGCCTTGTAGTACTGATCCCAGTTGGCCAGAACCATCGTCGGAACCTCACCAGAATCGGTCACGTGCAGGATCTGATCGCCGCGCCGCCGAATCGTGGAGCCTTCACCGATCAGGATTCTCGCGCCCAGAAGCACGCCTCCATCCAACTGCGGGAACTCTTGAATCACTTGGGCCGTATTGGCCAATACACTTCCCACAAAAACATCGGCGTCGTCATCGAGACGCAACCGCGATCCCGGAGGCAACGGATATTCGGCGAGAGTCACTTCATCACGATCCACGACGGCAAGGCGTGGGAACTTCCCAGCGGGAGCCTCTGTGATCACGGAATGAAGGCTGTTTGTCTCGGAATCGAGCACCCGCCGCATGGTGATCCCTTCCAGGATGTCCCGGTAGCGGAGTTTTCCATCCGCCTCGGCCACGGTCGGTGTGGGCAACCAGGCAACCGTCTCTCCAACCGAGACTTTGTCACCCTCCGCAACCGTGAGAACGTGCCCCGGCAGGAGTGAGCGAGTGTCGTCACCAATCACCAGTAGCGGCTGTTCTTCGGGGTCGTCGGGGACTCGAGTCAACTCATCGTCACCGGTCACAGGCACGAATCCCTTGAGCTCGACCTTGCCCCGGGCACGGGCCACAACGGGAACCCGCATCGGATCCCACTGGGCAATCATCTCTTCTTCTTTTACGGTTTCGCCTTCACCCACCAGCAGTTCCGCACCTGTAGGAATCGCCTCAAAGGTGTGGAAAACGCGCTTCTGTTTGCTGGATGCCAGGTGGATCTTCCCGCCCTGTCCGACCGCGATTTTCCGCCCGTCGGCTCTTTCAAGCACGGTGACATCCTCGTAGAGCACGGTGGCTTTTTCTCGCCGACCGAGGCTCGGGCAGGCGATGCCCGAACTCAGGATCACGGGTTCACCACCGGAGTTGACCACGATCGTGTCGTCGTTCCGGTCTTTGACGGTCTTGAGATTAACGTAGTGGACCTGGGCGTATTCACCTTCACGCAAGCCGCCCTTGTCGTCGTCGTTCAGGCGTAACATGACCTCGGACTCGCCGAGAACACGTCCCGCGGTTCCGCCGATATGGAAGGTCCGCAACGTCAGCTGCGTTCCCGGCTCGCCAATGGACTGCGCGGCGATGACGCCGACAGCCACGCCCATCTTGACCAGTGCGCGCTCGGAAAGGTCCCAGCCATAGCACTTGGAGCAGACGCCCCGTCGCGTTTCGCACGAAACGACGGACCGGATTCGAACCTTCGGCAGACCGGAGTTCTCCAACATGGAGGCGGTCTCTTCGTCGATCACGCCACCCATCTCGACGATCTGCTCGCCGGTGATGGGATGGTAGACGTCTTCGCTGGCGACACGTCCGATCACGCGATCCTTGAGGGACTCGATGATCTGGTCGCCCTCGCGAATCTCGCTCACTTCCATTCCCTGCAGCGTTCCGCAATCGTCTTCGGAGATGATCACGTCCTGCGCCACATCGACCAAGCGCCGGGTCAGATATCCGGCCTCGGCGGTCTTCAGCGCCGTGTCGGCCAATCCCTTCCGCGAGCCGTGGGTGGAGATGAAATACTCCAGAACGGTCAGTCCCTCTTTGAAGTTCGATTCGATCGGCGATTCGATGATTTCGCCGATACCGCCGGTCAGTTTCTTCATCGGCTTGGACATCAACCCGCGCATACCGCTGAGCTGACGGATCTGTTGTTTCGAACCACGAGCGCCACTGTCCGCCATGATGTAGATCGGGTTGAAACCCTGGTTGTCGAGTTTCAAGTCTTCCATCATGGCTTCGGCAACCATGTCTGTTGTATACAACCAGGTGTGAATGACCTTGTTGTAGCGCTCGGTCTCGGTGATCGCTCCCTGCTCGAACTGTTTCAGGATGTCGGCCACTTCCTTACGAGCGGCGTCGATCATGCCTTTCTTCTCTTTCGGGATACGCATATCCGAAAGGCTGATGGAGATCCCGCCGATCTTAGCGTAGTGATAGCCAAGCGCCTTGAGTTCATCCAGCAGAGTGGCGGTGATGTCCTTACCCAACGCGTTGTAGCAACGCGAGATAATCTTCTTGAGCTCACCTTTCCCCATGGTGCGATTGACAAAGCGCAGTTGCTCGGGGAGCGACTCATTGAAGATGATTCGTCCGGGCGTGGTGCGAATCCGCAGCCCCCCGACACGCACCTCGATCTCTTCCTGCAGGTCCACATAGCCCTGATCGTGGGCGATGAGTGCCTCGGTCGTGCTGGTGAACCGCTTGGGCTGGTCGTCGCGAATCCGGTCGCGCACCTTGGTGAGGAAATAGCAGCCGAGGACAATGTCCTGGCTCGGAGTCGCGATCGGATTGCCGTCGGCTGGCGAGAGAATGTTGTGTTCGGCCAGCATCAGGCGACGGCACTCCTCCTGGGCTTCTTGTGAGAGCGGCACGTGGACGGCCATCTGGTCGCCATCGAAGTCGGCGTTGAACGCCGTACAAGCCAGAGGATGCAGCCGGATGGCCTTACCCTCGACGAGGATCGGCTGGAACGCCTGCATTCCCATACGGTGCAGGGTCGGCGCACGGTTCAGAAGGATCGGGTGATTCTTGATCACCTCTTCCAGAACATCGAAGACCTCCGGGTCCCCACGTTCGATCTTCCGTTTGGCCGAGCGGATCGTCGTGACCTCGTCGAGCTCTTCCAGACGGCGGATGATGAACGGCTCGAACAATTCGAGCGCCATTTGCTTCGGGAGTCCGCACTGATTGAATCGCAGGTCGGCCCCGCAGACAATCACCGAACGTCCCGAATAATCGACACGTTTTCCCAGCAGGTTCTGGCGGAAACGTCCCTGTTTTCCCTTGAGCATGTCGGAGAGAGACTTGAGCGGCCGATTATTGGACCCCTTCACCGGACGGCCACGCCGACCGTTGTCGAGCAGAGCGTCGACAGCCTCCTGAAGCATGCGCTTTTCGTTACGGATGATGACCTCGGGAGCGCGAACTTCCTTGAGTCGGCGCAACCGGTTGTTCCGGTTGATCACCCGGCGGTACAGATCGTTCAGATCGCTGGTCGCGAAACGCCCGCCATCCAGCGGAACCAGGGGCCGCAGATCGGGCGGGATCACCGGAAGCACGTCGAGAATCATCCAGCCCGGGTCGTTGGTGCTTTCCCGGAAATCCTCGACCACCTTGAGCCGTTTGATGCACTTCTTGGTCTTCTGTTTGGAGCGACTCTCACGAATCTGGCGTTTCAGGTCCTCGGCCAGTTCGTCCAGTTCGAACTCCTCCAACAGGATTTTGATGGCTTCGGCCCCCATCCCGACTTCGAACTCATCGCCGTACTCGTCGCGGGCAACCGAGAGCTCACGCTCGGTCAGCACCTGCATCGGCATCAGATCGGTATCGCCGGGGTCGATGACAATGTGTTCCTCGAAGTAAAGGACACGCTCGAGCACTTTGACGCTTAGATCCAAGAAGGTCGCCATGCGGCTAGGCACACCCTTCGAGAACCAGATATGAGAGATCGGCATCTCGAGTTCGATATGACCGAGACGGCTTCTTCGGACCTTGGCCTGCGTCACTTCGACGCCGCAACGATCGCACACAACGCCGCGGTGCTTGATTCCTTTGTATTTTCCACACGTACATTCGTAATCGCGGGTTGGGCCGAAAATACGTTCGCAGAACAACCCGTCGGTCTTGGGCTTGTACGTCTTGTAATCGATGGTCTCGGGGTTCTTGACCTCCCCATGCGACCACGCCCGGATCTGCTCCGGGGACGCTAAAGTAATTCGAATGCTCTGGATGCGATTGACATCGCGGATTTCGTCATCGCGCTGACGGGGCGAGGACGGTTGGATCGATTTCCAGGTGGACACGGACATGAGGTATTTTCTCCCTGTTCGCGTTTTCAATCAAGCAGTCGGGGATTCCGCTGCACGGTGGTTGGGCTTAAATTTCGCTCGTCATAGCCCCGTTGTGGGCTCGGAAGCGTCTGGCTCCTCAGCGGGGGTCTCTTCAGCCTCAGCGGAAGTCTCCTCAGCCTCAGCGGAAGTTTCCTCAGCCTCAGCGGAAGCCTCTTCAGCCTCAGCCTCAGCTTTCGCCTTCGCCTTCGCCTTCTTTTCTTCGGCGGCTTTCACCTTTTCTTCTTCGGCGACCCTCGCCTTTTCTATAGCCTCAGCCTTCGCCCTCTCATCTTCGGCGACCCTCGCCTTCTCCTCTTCGGTTTCAGGGAGCTGCTGAAGTTCGATTCCCAAGCCGAGACTCTGAAGTTCCTTCACCAAGACGTAGAAGGATTCAGGTAATCCCGGCGCGCGAGCGTTCTCTCCTTTTACGATGGCTTCGTAAATCCGGTTTCGGCCAACGATAT
>CAYTDF010000371.1:0-5566 GCA_964436365.1 uncultured bacterium
TGAAAGTCTGATCGTCCTGCTCGACAATTCTGCCAGCATGGGAGCCACCGATGTCGAGCCGACCCGTTTGGAAGAGGCCAAGACCACCGTGCGGGGATTGATCGAGGGTCTCGGTCGTGGAGACGCCATGACGCTGATCACCTTTGCCAACGAGGCGCGGGTCGAAGTGCCGCTCACCGACCGGCGGCGTCAGCTCCTCTCTGCGTTGGATGAAGTGCGGGTCCAGCCCTTGAATACCGACCTTTCCGACGCGTTCGGTCTCGCCTACGCCGCCGCGAAGGAGGCTAAGTCCCCCCGTATCATTCTCGTGACCGATGGGGCTTTCGAAACCGAACTCGAGAGCATCCGCGAGGAGATCCCCACTCAGTTGATCGCCGTGGGTGGCGGTGGGACGAACGTGGGGCTCACCGAACTCGCCGTCCGGCAGGGCTATGAGGACGATGCCGAGTTGGAACTTCTGGTGGGTGTTTCGGCTGTGGGGAGCGCGACCGGTGAGGTCTATCTTTCCGTCTACGCTCTCGAAGATGGGCGGCCGGGGATGGGTGGCGCGGACGTTACGGACGCGACGAATGTGACGGCCGCTGCGACAGAGACCTCCGAGGAACGCAGATTGGTCGACGCGCGCCGCGTCGCGGTTCGACCCGGCAAGACCACATCGGTTGTACTTCGCGATCCTGGATCGTATTCCAACGTCCTCGAGTTGGTGCTGGATTCCGATGACGACCTCGCTCTCGACAACCGGGCCTGGGTGGTCTTGCCCACCGATGAGACGCTCAATGTGCTTTTGGTGAGCGATGGCTACTACGCGTTGGAGCGTGTGCTTCCTCTTTCACCGGGGACGAGGGTTTCACGGGTCGACATCAAGGATTACAAACCTGTCGGTGGCGTGGATGTCACCATCTTCGACCGTCATCGCCCCGAAGAGTTGGGGCACGGTTCCTATGTCTTCCTTGGCGAGATCCCCCCGCTCGAAGATTGCAGCCGCGGAGATATCCTCGATTATCCCAACGTTGTCTGGACCGACCGCTTTCACCCGCTGACCCGTTACGTCAACTTCGACGCCATCAGCATCCAGAAGGCACCCGTAATCGCTCTGCCGCCCTGGGCCAACGTTGTCGTACGCGCACGTGAAACACCCATGGTGGCCACGTTGGAGCGCGGGCCGATGGCGGCTGTTGTGGTCGGATTCTATCCCTTGGACACGGACTGGCCTTTCCGGGTGTCGTTCCCCATCTTCTTCAGCAATGTCTTGGATTGGTTCCGTACGCGCGGTGGAACCCGCCGAACTCTGTATCGAACCGGAGAGCCCGTCCCCATTGTCTCGCACGTTGCCGGAGAGGTCAAAGCCACGCTCCCCGACGGCTCGTCCAAGACACTCCCGCTTCAGGCCAACGAGTCGGTCTATATCGCCGGACTCGCGGAGACCGGGCTGCTTACCTTGGATGGTCCTCGCGAAAACGAGCGGCGCTTGCTGGCGGTCAATCTCGCTTCGCATGCCGAGAGCAAGATCACTTCCGGCAAGTCGCTGCGGTTTGGCGAGGTCGTTCTGGAGGCCGAAATGGCCGAGGAGATTACCGCTCACAACCTGTGGTGGTCTCTACTTCTCCTGGTGTTGATTGTGATGACGATTGAATGGTGGGTGTATACGCGCCGCGCCCGGTACACGTTTTAGGGGCCTATCGGAGAAGAATCTGCGCCTGGTCTCAACACCGGCACAAGCACTATCGAGGAGACAAATGCGCGAGGGGCACGGGGGCCCCGGAAACCTACTGGCGTTTGACGAGATACTTGAGCGGATCCAGCGCGGTCTCTACACGGCGTAACTCGAAGTGGAGGAACGGCCCGGAAACGCCCGGAGTGCCTCGGCCCGATTTGCCGACCCGGGCGATGAGATCGCCGCGGTTCACTTTCTGACCCGCTTTGACAAGGTTCTCTTTATTCTGCGCGTAGATGGTGCGAACGCCTTTTCCGTCAACCTTGCCGTGAAAGATGATGATATAGTTGCCGGAACTGGAGCCCAGGAGGTCGTCGGAGGGGGTGCCTACAAGGAAGACATCGCCGTCCGCCGCCGCGTAAACCGGGGTCCCTTCGCTGGCTTCCAGGTCGATTCCGTACGAAGCGACCGCGCCACGGGGTTTGAACTTCCGTGCGATACGGAAATTCTCGGCCAACGGCCAGGCCAGTTCGATGGTACCGAACTTCTTGGTGGGTAGTTGAACGTTGGTACGTTCTTTACCCGTTGCCGGATCGATCGAGACCGGTGTGGGAGTCGGTGTGGGCGCGTCCTTAGGAACCGGTGTCGGAGTGGGGAGCACAACCGCGAGCGCCTTGGTCGCACCCGGAATCAGCAGTTTTTGCCCCTCCGTCAGGACACGGTCGTTGGCGATATTGTTGACACGTGCCAGTTGCCGTATGCTGAGGTCGTAGGTTCTCGCGATCAGGTACAGGCTCTCCCCCTGTTTCACCACGTGATAGACCTTCCTCGGTGTGGGGGTGGGTTTCTTCGCTCGATCGTTGGGTCCCGTCTGGACAGGGGGTGCCTCCGCTACCCGAATCGCCTGCTTCGCTCCGGGAATTCGAAGTCGTTGGCCGGGGAAGATCTTATCCGGATCCGGTATACGGTTGATCCGCTGCAGACGTTCGAGCGACACTTGGTAGGTTCGGCTGATCGCGACCAATCTCTCACCGTCCGCGACGATATGGATGATGCCCTCTGTGACTTTGATGTCGCTTTCATCCTCGTGGGCGATTCGTTCATTCGCGAATCCGTCTTCCCAGTCGGTGGTGATGGTTTGGCAGCCCAGAAGTCCCAGGCACATCGTGCCCACGGCCCCCAGCGAGAACAGGAGTGTGGCGTTAGAGTTACGGCTTGGGTGAACTGGGATGAGTGTGGATCGTCGTTTCATGGAGGCTGAGTCTGTTTCGGGTCCGATTGTGTCTGCTTCTCTCGGTGAACTGAGCATGATCTGTTCCGTTAGCACAGTGTAACGGCCCACGGGGCTCCTCGGCAACGGTCTCCTGAGCGGATCCCCGTTGACCGGGGTCAAGTGAGTGTAGAGTAGCCTCCGCTCGAAGCGTCCCGCCACGTAGAAAATGGAACTCTTTCCAAAAATGAGCGTTAGCTCTCGTTACAGAGTATGAGTCCGTGTTAGCATGGGCCGAGAGCGCTTTGAGAGTCCCTTCCGGCTGGGCGGACGTGCCGCCCCCAGGGACCGGGCGCTGAGGGTTGTTCCATCGGAAATCGCCTTTGGAAACGACGCCAGAATGCCCGGCTCGGGCCGCAATAGAATCTTCTTGGGTGAACTGAATATGACCGATCGAAAAGAGACCGTCGTTCTCCTGGGGTCGCTTGACACGCGAGGTGGCGAGTTTGCGTATGTGAAGCGTCTCATCGAGAGGCGGGGGCATCAAACGCTGACACTGGACACCAGTTTCCGTGGCGAACCGGCCTATGTTCCCGATCTTTCCGCCGCGGACATTCTTGCATCGGCTGGCGAGGACCTGGAATCGCTCCGTTGGTCCGAAGACCGGGGCAAGGTCGTCAACGCCATGGCTGTCGGGGTCGTTCGAGTGATTGAAGAACTTCACCAGGGGGGGGCGGCTCGACGCGATCCTCTGCTTGGGCGGACGAACCGGGACATTCATTGCGGCGGCGGCTCTGCGCAACCTCCCGGTGGGCGTGCCCAAGGTCCTGGTCTCGACGCTCCCGGCCGGTGAAGTCTCCAAACTCGTCGGTGCGAAGGACGTCACTCTCATCCATCCGATCATCGAGGCGAGGGGGCTGAATCGTGTCACCAGGGGCATTATGACCCGCGCGGCGGGTGTGATCTCGGGCATGGTCGAGACCCGCCCCATCCTTGAAGAGGAACCGGTGGCATGTGCGGCTCTCTCGACGATGGAGGCCACCAACGAGGGATGCGATCTCATTCGTTCCATGCTCGAGGCCCGCGGTGTCGAGGTCATTGATTTCATGGCGCGGGGACGGGGAGGGGACATCATGGAGGAGCTGAGTCTCGACCGGATTTTCGACGTGGTTGTGGATGTCACCACGATCGAACTGGTGGACACGTTGTGTGGAGGTGGATTCCCTTGTTCGGGGGGACGTCTGACCGGCGCGGGATATCGAGGGATCCCGCAAGTTGTCGGACCCGGTGGGGTCGACATGCTACGGTTTGGGCCCCGGCATCGTCTTCCCGCGCGGTTCTCGAAGCGAAACGTCCACGTGCAGAACCAAGACATAACCCTTGTGCGCCTCGATGAGGAAGAGAGTAGGATTGCCGCCGGCTCCATGGCTCGGCGGTTGAATGGCGCGGTTGGACCGGTACGTCTGGTCTGGCCCCTGCGCGGCGTCTCCGCGTTGGATGACGAGGAGATGCCGTTTTACGATCCCAGAATCGACGCGATCTTCCTTGAAGTACTGCGAGAGCGCCTGGAACGCGCGGACGAACGTCTGATCGAAGTCGATGCCCATATCAACGACCGGAATTACGCGGTCGCTGTGTGTGAGGCGGTCTTCGATCTGTGCGGTATCTCCCCGCACTGAGCCCCGCACTGGCGGGGCGCTCGTCTGGGGAGGCCCCTCTCCACGTGCGCCTATTCTGCGCTTTTCTTCGTGACACCCAACCCCGGGCGGTCGGGCAATCTCAGCCGTCCATCGTCGAACCGGACCCCCTCGTATGGATCGTCGGCAAGGAGCATGAACCCGTCGATATCGGTGAAATCGGCCAACGGGGCAATCTGTGCCGCCGCTGTACAGCCCACCGACGACTCCACCATGCACCCCACCAGCACCAGCAGTCCCAGTTCCCGGGCGTGCTCCGCCATCCGTTTGGCCGCGCTGGGGCCGCCGCACTTCGACAGTTTGATATTGATCCCATCCCCTTCGCCCAGCGTGCGGTCGATCTCCTCCAGAGACTGAATCGACTCGTCTAGGATGATGGGAATACCGCTCTTGTTGCGGCGGACGAGTTCCCGCGATTCCTCGTGCATCTCACGGTGCAGGGGCTGCTCGATCAGGTCCACATCCAGGTCGGCCAACCGAGATGTCCATTCCAGCGCTTCGTCCAATGTCCAGCCTTCGTTGGCGTCCACACGCAGCGTTGCATCGCTGACATTCCGAATCGCTTCGAGGCAAGCAACGTCGTCATCGCCGCCCAACTTGACTTTAAATACAGGGGTTTTGGGGGCTTGGAGCGCCTTTTCCGCCATCACGTCCGGTCTATCCAAACCCAGTGTGAACGAGGAGACGGGAATCTGCCTCGTATCCAATCCCCAGAGCCGGTGCAACGGCTCGTCTTCGCGCTTTCCCCAAGCGTCGAGCAAAGCCATATCGATGGCGGCCCGCAGTGCGCTCTGTTCCGACAGCCGGGGGTCCGCGAGCGAATCCCATGGACCCAGCCCCGGTTCTAGGGGCTCACCGGCCACTTCCAACTCGCTCAGGAGAGAGAGCATTTCGGCAACCGTCTGTCCGTGGTAGTAAATCGGAGCCGCTTCGCCCAGCCCACCCGAAACTTCCACGATGACGTTGGTTACCTCTGTACGGGCACCCCGGGAGATGCCGAAGGGA
>CAYTDF010000372.1:0-5565 GCA_964436365.1 uncultured bacterium
ATGACGAGTCCAGTCGGCAGAAAGAAGCTTGTTCCCGCGAGGCGGTCCATCAACTGCAAGATGCCTGCGGCCTCCAGCGGCGGGAAGGCCAGCAGCAGCAGAAAGGCGGTTATGAACTGCCCCCAGACGAAGAACGGGAGCCTGAAGAAAGAAAGGCCCTCTGCCCGGAGTTGCACGGTGGTGACGATGAAGTTGACAGACCCCAGCAAGGATGAGGTGATCAGGAGAACCATGCCCAGGAGCCAAACGGTCTGGCCCATCGTGGCGATGTCGGCGAGGGGTGGGTAGGAAGTCCATCCTGATGAAGCCGCTCCGCCCGGCACGAAGAAACTGACGAGCATAACGAGTCCACCTGTGAAGTAGACCCAGTAGCTGGCCATATTGAGCTTCGGAAAGGCCATGTCCGGGGCCCCGATCTGGAGCGGCAATACATAGTTGCCGAATCCCCCAACGGCAAGGGGCACAACACCGAGGAAGACCATGATGGTACCGTGCATCGCGCCGAGCTGGTTGTAGAACTCCGGAACCATGATGCCTTCCGGCATGTTGGTTTCGCCGAAGAGCGCGCCGATGATGGGAAGGGCCTCTCCCGGATAGGCCAACTGCCACCGCATCAGCATAATCAGGCTGAATCCGAAGAACAGGAACACCAGTGAAGTGATGGCGTACTGGATGCCGATGACCTTGTGGTCCAGCGAGAAGACGTAGCGTCGCCAGAACCCCGGCCCGGGGTGTTCCGCGTCGTGGGCGCTGATTTGTGCCGTTGGATGTGTATCTGCGCTCAAGGCGTCTCCTCAGAAGGCGAACTCGTCTTCCCCGAGTTCGGCCTGCTTCTCCTCCAGCCAGGCCTCGAATTGCTCCGGCGTATCGACGCTGACGGTCCCGCGCATCCGGTAGTGGCCCAGGCCGCATAGCTGTGCGCAGGCCAGATCGAACTGGCCCGTCTTCGTGGCCTCGAACCAGATGCGGCTCGTGGTCCCGGGGATTGCGTCCTGCGTCAACCTCATCACGGGTATCTTGAAACTGTGGACCACGTCTTTTGACGACAGGCGGACGATTACGGGTTTGTTGACCGGAATGTGCAGCTGATTGACGGCATTGAAGTCGTCCCGGCCGAAGGGGTCGTCCGGGTCCAGCCCAAGAAGGTTGCTGCTGGTGATCAATTCAGGTACAGTCCGGCCGAAGACGCCGTCGCTGCCGGAATAGTGGACGTTCCAGGCAAATTGTTCGGCTACCACCCGGACTACGAGGGATTCGGATTCGGGTGGGAAGTCGGTCTTGAAATGCGCCCAGAGCGGCATCGACAACCCGACGAGAATCGCGGCCTCGATTACGATCACGGAGACTTCGACATACTTGGCCGGCTTCCCCTTGATCTGCGTATAGGTCGCTTTCGGGTTGGCTGACTGACGGAAGCGCAGGAGGCAGTATATGAAATACACGCCCCATCCTACGAATAGCGCACCCATGAACCAGTGCAGCACACTGAGGATCTGGTCAACCTGGCCTCCGTGGGTGGAAATGTTCACGGGAAGCCAGAACCCGTACAGATCTTCCATTGCCGAATGCTCCTAATCGAGGGCCGCGTCTACCCTTTCTTCTTCCGCTTGGGCAGCTCGAATGTGAATTCCAAGGACGCAGCGCCTCCCTCTTCCACGGTTATTTCCTGCGTCTGCACGCCGCATACCTCGTGCCAGGCCTCGATCGTGTAAGTACCCGCCGGCAGACCTTTCAGGTCAAAAGCCCCCTTGTCGCCCGTCACGGCGTAGAACGGGTGGGCCACCACGCCAACATAGGTTAGCATCCAGGGGTGAACGTCGCACTTGACCGGGATCATCACCTCCGGCTTCGTGAAAATCTTGGTCTTCTTCTTCAAGAATTTCGGCATCGCCAGGTTGAACTCGGCGTTGACCTTGGGCTTGGGGTGGACGTTGTGCAGGATGCCGTCGCTGTTCAGGATCTTGATGGGCTGACCCGCCTGGACGCCGATCACGTGAGGCTTGTACACGCACCCGTCCTGGTCCAGCACCACGGGCTCTGTTGGAGGGTCGTATTTCTTCCCTTCCAGCCCTGTCTTGACGTAGACGAACACATTCTTGAGCGTGCCGTTGGCGTTGACCAGTACGGCCTCGCTCTTAACACTCTCCGGGTGCTTGGCCGAGCAGACCGGATCGGCCTCCATCTGTAGAGTCTTTAGCGGTGGCTGCTTGTCGGCAGACTTCGCCGTGCCGGTTATGTCTGCGGCCAACACTGTCGCAGACCCCCACAAGACAAACAGCGTAACGATCGCCGCGCGTTTGGAAAACAGAGACAGCCTCATCCGGTTCCTCCAGGTTGAGTGGTTCTGGTTTTGGACTGGACCTGATAGCTGCGAAGCTTCTACTGGGAGGCCGTGCGGGGCCCCTACTTCTTCGTAAGAGGACGGCTCTGATGTAAGCCGTAGACCATATAGTCATTGAGGGCTTCGACAACCTGCCGTGCGGGAAGAATCAAGACACCATCCTCGGGGGATGTTCCCTCGGGCAGATCGAGGTCCTCCGCCAACGCCTCGGGGAGATAGGTCATCTCCTCGCCAAAGAATGTCGGCATCTTCGTGCCCGGCTGGACCTGCTGGGGGTCCCAAAGCCAACGCGCCGTCCAGCCGGGCCTGAGCCTTTCCCGCGCCAACTTCAGGTCCGGTGCCCAGCTTGCAGGGTCGCCCTTCGGCGGGATGTCGCCCTGCTGGTGGCACGTCCAGCAATCGTAGACTTCACCACTGAAGAGAAGCTCCGCTCCTCGGATATTGTTTCGCGACAGATGCTTGTCTACGAACGTGTGGTAGGGGAACTTCTGCCTGTCAAGGCGTGAGAAGTAGGTTGTGATATCGATGGCATCCTGGTCATCGAAACCGAACGATGGCATTCGGACCTCCAGCCAGGGCCGGATCACATCGGGATTCCTCAGAAAGCCAAACAGCCAATCGGGTTGGACCTTTTCCCCCTCGCCGTCGAGAGTCGGCGGGACGAAGCCCGATGCTTCCGCCGGGGATATGGCTCGCTCATCGACGTATACGGAGGTCAGGGTCTCACGGATCGCCCCTCCGCCGCCCTCCACCACGTGGCATCCCTGGCAGTTGTGCTGGTGCATCAGTTCTCTACCCCTCTCGATGTCTTGCTCGTGAGGGGTCAGATGTCTCACCGCTTCCTGGGTGACTGTCGACTTCCTGAAGCTGAGCAGCGCCGTGGTCACCGCGTGAGCGTCCTCATCCGTCAGCCTGAAGTCCGGCATCCGCAGTTTTTCATCGTATTCCTTAACCCTCACGCGATCCGGGCCCCCCTCCAGGTGAAGCAGGTCGAACACGCGCGGCTGTTGCAACTTGGTGTAGAACCAGGCCTGTCGGGAGTGCGGTATGCCCAGGGGGTTCAGGCCGAAATCAAGCCGGCCGACGTCTTTCTCACCCTCTGCGGTCAACTCGGTTCCGATCGGCTGCATCTGCTCGAATCCCGGGATCAGGTGACAGCCGAAGCAGCCCTGTCTCAGGATGATCTTCTGGCCCAGGTAGAGGTCCCCTTCCAGTTCGGACATTGCGGCCAGTCGGTCCTTGGCTGCCGCTTCGGAGAGCCGGCTCTGGAGGTATTCCAGAATCAACTCATCCCGGGCGTTACGGTCCAGCGGAGGTACTGCCTGGGCTTCGAAATCCTGGTTCCTGAGCGTCAGCAGGTAGGCCGTGATGTCGGCGGCCTCCTGGTCCGTGAGCCGAAGGTCGGGCATCGTGGTCTCAGGAAAATAGACCTCAGGCTCCTTTACCCAGGCATACAGCCATCCAGCCCCGACTTTGCTTCCGGGCCGAAGCTCCGGAGCCCGCGGCTGTCGGCCACCCGGTCCCCCGTTCCCACGACGTGACACCCCCTGCACCCGACCTTTGCGGTGAGGAGTTCTCCACGGACGGGATCTCCCGCCACGGGTGGATCGGGATAGGTGGGGCGTCCGGACTTCTCGAAAAGGTAGGTGACGGCGCCGTGCACCGCGGCCGTGCTGAGTTCCTTGTCTCTTGGGGAATCGAGATTCTGCAGGTCAAAGGTCTTCGGCATCGTTGTGGACGGCCGGAAATGCATCGGATCCCTGACCCATTTGGTGGTCCACTCCCTGTCAAGCTTGCCTGCGATCTTCCGAAGGTCAGGTCCTACTTTCCGCAGGTCGTTGTATCCTTCGATTTTGTGACAACCCTGACAGCCGAGGTACTTCACCAGGCGAACGCCCCGGTTCAGTCGATCGGCCTCCGGAACTTCCTGCACACCTTTGTGGCACTGCGCACAGGAGGCCTCGACGTAATGCAAGGGCAGCATGGGTTCTTCCCAGTGGTGCATTTCGTGCCAACCGTACTGCTTGAGCCAGCGCTGCGCTTCTGTATCGTCGCCAGGGGTGTGCGCCGACGAAGTGAATGTCGTCCCACGGTCCCGGCCCCTGTGGCAGGAGGTACACCCGACCCGTTCCATCGGATGCGGAGACGAGCTTCCCGCGAACAGGTCGAGCTTCGGATGGGTCGCAAAGACCTTGGATCGCCCGATTCGCTCATCATCGGAGTAGGTTGCCTCTATGTACGCCTTGAGGCCCGGGTCCTTGAACTGCCCGGTCTTGAGATCAATTTCGTAGCCCGCGCGATCGATGTTTACGTGACAGGTCGTGCATCGGTCGACCTTGGGAATCTGCGTGAAGTTGAGGTCGTTCCTCACGTCGCCCAGCACAATCTGCTGCACCCTGATCGACGGATCGACGAAATCGACCATGGGGAGATTTCGGATGCGGTTGACGAGACTGGGCAGGATCTTCTCGAGCCGCCGCTGCAGGAGGTGGGATCTGTTGAGCAGTGCGTCCCGCTGTTTCTCCAACTGAACCCGTCGTCCTGCCAGTCCGTCGATTACGTCTTTCTGGGCAAGCTGCTTGGCCTCCACCCTCTCGAGGGCCTGGCGGAGCCGGTCTATCTGTGAGGCCATCGAATCGAGGGCCTTCTTCCTTTCGGCGGCCGTCTCCTGGCGCCTGGCGTGCACGGCATCCTCATACTGGTACTTGATGGCTTCGTACTTCGCCTTTGCCGTCCGCAGATTCTGGTCGGCGGCATACCATTCGCCATCGAGATTCTCGAGGGTCGAAACAGCCAGGTCGTACTCCGTCTGGTGCTCTCCGAGCGTTCTTTCCACCCCGCTGATGTCGGCTTCGATCTGGGCCAACTGCTCCTGGTCGATCTCCTGCTGGGCACCTTTCAGGTCCGCCTGCGTCTTGTGGATTTCCAACGCGTTGGCGTGCCGCTGCTGATCCTTCCATTCGCGGTCGTAGTCGTCCCATATCATCCAGCCCACGGCGAGGATCAGTGCCACGCTGGCGGCGGCGAAGATCACGTTGAGCTTGTCGACGTTGTAGACGAAGTCCGCGTATGGTTTTCTATCTTTGTCCACCGGCTTCTCCCACAGAACTTTCAGATGTTTAGGAAATGCTCAGGGATGGCGACGAGGTACTTGAGGTTGAACAACCAGCGCAGCACCATCTTGATCGGAAGGGACACCATGGCAAGAAGCAGAAAGACCATTA
>CAYTDF010000373.1:0-4309 GCA_964436365.1 uncultured bacterium
CTGGGTGGTTTCTCCTTCAACCCCCTCCCAGCCTCTGTCGCAAGCGACACTTCGTTTCCCAATCTTTGGTTCATCCGTGAATTCTGGGGAGATTTTCTGCGCCACTGAACCACGAAGAACACGAAGGATGCGCGAAAGGCACGAAAACAGTAGGAGAAGGTTCTCTGCGGAAACCCGCGCCGAAGCCCTGGGTTGCTGTGTCGTTCTTCTTGAAAGCAATTGCCGGTGCCACCGCTCCAATCTGAAGAAGGCGGCCCGCCTCTCAAGCCCAGGACTGCTGTGCTGTTCTTCCTTGGCCTGGGCTGTTGTCATGCGTCCAAGAGGACGAGAGTTGAAGAAGACTGTGTTTTCGCACCGGCTGCTGTGCTTCCTTCTTGAAAGCAACCGCCCGGTGCCACCCAGATTTGTGCTTACCGAGGGCTGGGAAGCCTGCGCATGCCGGGTTTGGTTGAGCCATTGAATCCCGAAGGTGCGAGGGGCATGGGAGTTCAAACTTCTCGGACTTCCCCGATGAACTAATCTTTTTGGGAGGAGGTTTTTGGCTTCGCCAAAAGGAAATAACTTTTGAGAACCACTCTATTCAGCGTCCTGAGTAACCGCTTCACGCATGAATACGACTGGACGCCGAAGGTCACTGTCGATTCATCTCGCTAGACTTCTCTCCATATCGAAGTCATAGGCCCAGAGGTCCATCGAAGACTCAGAATCCCCTATGCTCTCGACAATTCGTTTCTTCAACTCCTCTTCTGTCCGACTGTTGCGTGGGTCATCACCGAGATGTGCCGCCGCAACCTCTTCCCAGGTCCTTCCAGTTTTCACCTTGTGGAATGCCTGGAATCCGAACTTCTCCCAAAACGGCTTAGGCGGCATGCAGGAATCCATCCAGTCGCCGGGGAACAAGCCGCATGGAACGCCAAATACCTGCATCCCGGTCCAGCCGTTCTGGGTGGCCCAGTCAATCATCATGCCGACCATGGTTTTGCCTATGCCCTGGCCTCTGTACTTCTGTCCTCCTATCGAATAGAAGCCCACAGCCTCGATAAGAAGCGTTCTGTCATCGTCTGAGGATGTTGGCATGCGATCGTGATGCAACATCTTCCATCTTCTGGCTTCGTTTTTCGGGACGAATATGATGTGGCCCAAGGCGACATCACCATCCCACGCGATGACGGCAACATTGCCATAGGTATCACGGAAGGAGCGCATGGCGTCTTCAAACCGGTCTCCGGGGATCTGGACACGACTACAGCGATCCTCATGAGACCAGACGACACCGGGCTGGGGAACAAATGGAGAATGGCTCACGCATCTGTTGATGATCCACGAGTCATCCATCATCTTGACGGTAACGGTTGTGGCGTCGAACTTGATGAGGCGTGGCTCTGGATTGTACATGGTCATTTCTCTGTGTCTAACAATGATTATGTGGTTTCTGCACAAGAGACCTTCGTTTCTCCGCTACAAACCGTCCGCAGGGCTGTTGACGCCTTTGCCGTCCCGGTTGAGAAGGTGGGTGTAGATCATCGTGGTTCTCACGTCCATGTGGCCGAGGAGTTCCTGTCTCGTCTCGGTCTATTTCCAGGCGGAGCGGAGCTCGCGTACCGTTAGCGATTCGATCAGGGCTGGGCCGCCCTCGGCGAAGATGTGGAGCGGTGGACCGGCGTCTTTAAGGATGTTCCCCATCGGCATGTAGACGCGTCCGTCGTTGGCGAAGATCTCGACAGACATCCGATCCACAAGCAGGCGAAGCCGCAGTTTTCCGTCTTTCGTCTCCAGAGGCGCGGTCTTGTCGAGAGACGCGATCTCCCGTTTGGCGGTGTCGTAGACGATGGGCACCCCGCGAATCTCGAAGCCGATCCGAGTCGCCTGCCCCACCGACAGTTCACACTCGATGTCGAAGAGCTCGCCGGATATCTCTTCGAGCGGATTGTCGACCGCCTGAAGTTGTGTGTCCCAGAAACGGTGCGTTGCCGCGTACAGGGTTTCGATTTCCCGGACCGGTGCGGCGAACATGCGGATTCCCTCGTTCGTCGTCCGCAACGTGAGTTCGACGGGGAAATCCATCATCTGATTGAAGGGCATTTCCTTGTGCCCGATGCGTCCCCACGCGATCTGAATGCACCGTCCGTCGGACTCGGGGATGTTGCTGAAGGTTTGCGAAGCGTAAAAGCAATTGCCGTAGTTATACTTCTGTTTTTCGCCTTCCGGTTGAAAGGTCTTTCCGTCGAACGTGCCGATCGAATAGTCTCCATCCGCCGCGTAGAGAACCCACTTCTTGTTGCCGTTGTTCCCATCCACCGGAAGTTCGAAGATTTCCGGGCACTCGAAGTACCCCTCGATCCGGCTCTGAAACGTCCAGCCTTTCAAGTCCGTGGACGTGTAGAAGGAGATTCCTCTGTTCTTTTCTTGCTCGTCGTACACGGCCATGGCCCAGTGTTTCCCGGGAGCATACCAGATCACCTTTGGATCTCTTCCTCGATGCTCGACAACGGGGTTGCCCTCGTACTCCACGAAAGTGCGCCCACCGTCGTTGCTGTAGGCGATGCACTCGCCCCGTCCGGTGCTAGTGTAGGTGGCCACGATCACATCACGATCACCCGTCTTGAAACCGGCGGTGTTGTTCTTGTCCAGCATCGCGCCGCCCGAGAAACACCAATCACCGTGTATCTGTGGGTAAAGCGCCAGAGGCAGCTCCTTCCAGTGGACGAGGTCCTCGCTTACGGCGTGCCCCCAGTGCATGTTCCCCCAATTCCAGCCGTACGGATTGTGCTGATAGTAAAGGTGATACTCACCGTCATCGTAGACCAGACCGTTGGGATCGTTGTTCCATCCCCGGCGCGAGGAGAAATGGAATTGCGGGCGGTATTTCTCTTTGTAGATCGTATCTGCGCTGGGAATCTCGTCGGCTTGCACGATGGCGCGCAGGGCCTTGGAGTCGGGGGATAGACGATTCACCTCAATGGCGATCGTCTTATCTTGGAATAGACTCATATCGCTGAAGACCCAGAAGTCCGGTTCTCCATCGGCGAGTTCGATATCGAACTCGCGGACCGTCTCGCCATCACAGACCAACTTCATTCGCTGCATGGCCGCACCGTTGCGAACCGGAAGATGCAGGTAACGTTTCATGATCTCGACCTCGCGTCGCGCAGGTTCGGCCTGGCGTTTCTTGTCACTGAGAGCGATCCGGTCGATCGCGATGTGCCCCCACTCTCTCGTACGCCGGTCGACGATCTTGAGTATCGCGCTCTTTCCAAGAAGCGTGCCGACATCCCAGGTGTGCCAGTCGAGCCGTTCGCTGCCGCCGGGCCGGCTGTTGAGACCGGTCGCCGTGCGAACCGTCTTTCCGTCGACGATCAGATTGATGCAGGTTTCGCCTGGGCCATCCCCTCCACCGATCAGAAAGTTGATGTACTTCCGTTCGATCTTGAACGCGGGCGATGTGAGCGTTCCCTTCGAGCGGTCTCCTCCGTGGAAACTGCTTGCCAAGCCTTTCCCTTCATATCCCGTTACCTTCATCTGTTTTGGCAGGGTTCCTTGCGCGGGTCGAGAACCGAATGCCTCTCCCGCCGCCGTCCATTCGCCGTAATCCAGACCCTCGAAATCCGCGATCGGGATATCTTCCTCGCTGGACCCCACTTCGGGGAACGCCGTGAAGGAGAGCAGAACACAAGCGACAGAACAGGCCAGTTTTCGATCCCACATGATTGAAACTCCTTTGCCAAACACGCTTCAAAGATAACGAATTTCCTCAGAGCCACCTGTTTAGCGTGTTTGAGCACACCTGCCTAGCGCGGGACGAGAGATCGAGACGATTCGCGTGGGTTTGAGATGTTGTTTGAATAGGAGAAGTTTGAGTGCCCGGCTTACCGGGGACACTGGATGTGCGCACCGAGAGAACTTTCGAGATTCGCTCTAGATGGCGAGGGCCAAGAGCGCGGATTCTCGATCCAGTACGAGCGCGGGAACGGGCGTCCCCACAGCGCGACGGACAATCTTACGGAGTCTGTCGATGTCAAAAGGTTTTCGGACGAAGTCGTTCAGAGAAGAGCGGGAGAGGGAATAGACCTCGCGACCACTCAGTTCCACGGTCGAGGCAAGCACGATCGGGAGTTCCGGATGTCTCCGGTTGGCCCATTCGACGAGGCCGATTCCCGGTTCGCGCGGGCCGATATGATCGACGATGAGTAGTGCGAAACCGCCGTGCGCGAGCAGGGGAGGGACGTCCTCGGGGTTTTGCACAAAGACCGGTTCCGCCAATAAGGGATGCAAAATGGCGCGATAGAGAGACTGGATGTCGTGGCTCGGC
>CAYTDF010000373.1:4319-5561 GCA_964436365.1 uncultured bacterium
TCGTGAATCAAGATTCGAGAAGTCATGTCAGCACCCTTTGCGCGGGATTCTGAGCCTCTCCCAGACCTTCGAGAGACGCTCCTGCCCACGTACCTTGTCGAACTCATCCCTTCATCCTCGTCTACACCGTAAGCAAACTTGAGGCCTATTTATAACGTTTCGGCCAGGATCAGCGTAACTCCCTGAAAATTGAGGTGTTGAATATACGATTGTGCCCCCGTGGTTGGCCGCTCGCGGGGTGGTTTGCTCGCATAGGTGCGAACAATCCCTCTCATAGGCAAGAGCTGCCGCCAGAAAAAAACCGGCTCCCCCCTACGGTGGGAACCGGTTTCATCTGCGGATATTCCGTTAGCACACGCGCGATCTTAGGCGGCGGAGACCTCCGAGGCGCTCTTCGGTCCCTCTTTACGGTTTGCCTGATTCCACTCCCCTAAGACATCTTTCGCGGGCGTGCTCTCTTGCCAATAGTGATCGAAAGCCGCTGCGTGCAGCGCGATGAACTCCGGTTGCCGGGCCAGGTAGACATCCACCCGGCGTCCTTCCAGCTGACAGTCGCGCGGCGAACAAACCGCAGCGGTCTGGTTGTCGAAGATCGTTACGCGGCAGGGTGTTTCATCGACAAAACGGGCCTCGAAACTTTTGGCCCAATCTTCTTCGAGGAGATCCTTCCGCAAGGCTTCCATCTCGATCATCTCGCGCGGCATCAGAAAGCGAATCTCTACGCCCCGTCTGGCTGCGTTCTGGAAAATGGCTCTCCCAAACGCGCGCGGGATGAGGGGGTGGCAGGCCATGTGGTCCACCGTGTTGCGGACACCGCTGAAGAGATCCTGCACCTTTTGGACATAGACATCGAGGTTCGTGATTCTTTCCTGTGAACCATGGGGCAACTCGGCATCCAACTCTTGTACGCTCCGGTAGAGAGGCTGCAACTCATTCTTTAGGAGACTCGCACGCTCCTTGGATTTGCTGAGCTCGATCTCCCATTCGGAAAGGACACTGTCCAAGACCGCATCCGGTGGCCGCGCGGCAAAGAGCCGGACTTTTCCGTCTCGTCTCTCCGCAAAACCGCGCGCGTGGAGGGTTTCCAGGTCCACATAGACCCGTGTGCGGGCGATGCCCGTGGCTTTTGAAAGTGCCTGCCCAGTTTTGGGGCCGTCCAAGAGCGCCAAATAAAGCTTGGACTCATTCGGTGTCAATCCCATCTGTTCAAGCAACTCGAGGTAATCGCGCTTCATCGGTTCC
>CAYTDF010000374.1:0-5551 GCA_964436365.1 uncultured bacterium
GCTGCAACGTCTGAATCTGTTTCTGCTGCGCTTCCAACATCTTCATGATCTGCTGGAGTTGCGTTTGAATGTCGTCACTCGTCGCCTTCTGGGCGAAGACCGGCGCCACCAATCCGCAAACCAGGAGAGTGCACAAAAGAAAACGTTTCATCCTTTTTACCTCGATAAGCGGAGACGTCGGATAAGACCGAACGGTATTCCGGCAGAAGGTTAAACAAATGCCCCGCTGATGCCGTGAACGCAACTCTTGTAAAGAGACCTGGCAGCCAGGTGGGGCCCAAAACACCGCCAACTTATCCTACCCGGTTCGTACGGGCCTGGAACCGTGACGGTGGACACGGGCCCCGTATAAATGCTATCGCCTCTGACAATTCTGACGTTACACAAGCACAGCAGGGCACATCCATTTTGACGCGAGCCCATGCCAAGGTCAAGCGGTCCCGCGAAGCGTTCAGCCGTTATCCGGGACAATCGCGATCGCGTCGATCTCCACCTGAATCCCCAAAGGCATCTTGCCCACTTCGACTGTCGAGCGCGCGGGAAAAGGCATGGAGAACTGCTCTTTATAAATCGCGTTGAACGCGCCGAGCGTCGATATATCCGTGAGGAAAACCGTGACCTTCACCACGTCGCGAAGCGAGGCCCCCGCCGCCGCCAACACCGACTGAAGGTTGCGAAAGGTCTGGTGCGCCTGCTCTTCGAAGCAATCACTGACAATGGCGTTTGTTTTGGGATCCAGCGCAACTTGCCCCGACACATACAGCGTATCCCCCACGAGCAGACCGGGGCTATAGGGTCCGGCGGGAGAGGGACCTCCCAATGGAATCACGGCGGTTTTTCTCTCTTGTGCGTTCGACATTGCAATCGTTTCCTTCTTCAAAGCGTCTCTTTGTGTTCTTTTCCGATAGCGCGCACGAAGTGCCCCCAACAGCTGAATTACAGTGGCCGGGCGTCAACGTCATTCAATGGGAAAGAGCTTTGGGAAGATACTCGATTCCTATTGCGATTGAACGGTCAGACCGGTATCCGCAGACGAGCCATTCGTGGGTTCGGACGATGGCGCTGGAGTTCCGGTCACTTTTTCATACAATTTGCGAACATCTCGGTCATCCGGGGCGGCGCGAAGGGCGCGCTCGAGTGTTCTGCGGGCCGACGCTTCGTCGCCGCGGCGCGCGTAAAGCGCACCGAGCGCCGCATCGACCGTGGGCGAAGTCGAATTGCCCTCGAAACTTTGGCCGATCCATTCGAGTGCGATCAGCGCCTCGTCATCCAAGCCGCGCTTCAGCATCAGAGCCGCGTAGTGCACCGCCCCTTCGGGATCGGGCTGAGTGGCTTTCCAGGCTTCCCGGAGTAAAGGTACCGCCTCCTCCATACGGCCCAGGCCTTCCAAGGCCAAAGCACGCAGATGCCAGCCCCGCCCAAGTTCTGGAGCGCTCTCGGTAAGGCCCGTCGCCCAAAGCAACGCCTCATCGTAACGCTGAATCGTGAGTAGCGTCGTGGCCACATGCAGCCGGTGCTCAGAATTCGTTTCGTTCCCTGCAAGCTCCGCCAGAGCGGCGTCGATATTCGCCCGTACCCCGTCTCGCACCGCCAAGGTTGCCACCCGGCCGACCAGCGCCTCCCGCCCCACATCCCTTCTCGACTCACCTGGGGCGGATTGAGCCCCATCGGACCCAGACATCACCCATAGCGTCCGCGCCCGTTCGAAGGCCTTCAGAGATTCGGCATAACGGCGTTCCTGTGCCAGCAAACGTGCGAACCCCAACTGAGCGAATGGTGTCTCCTTCAGCGCCACGGGAAGCTGGCCGAGTCGGTCCAAAGCCCAACGAGAGCGTTGGAGTTCGATGGCCAGCAGCGCAAAACCATCCAGAAAATCGAGGGAAACCTCCGTCGTGGGATTGGAATTGGCGGCAAGAATTGGCCCAAGGGCTTGATCGTAGGCCTCCAAGGCATCCTCTTTCCGGTTCTCCGCAAGGTACGCGTGAGCCAGATTCAGCCAGAGAGGGAGTTCTTGGGGCCATTTTTGCGTGGCGGTGCGCAACACGGCAGCCGCTTCGGATGAGCGGCCCGCCGCCAGATGATCGAGCGCGCGCTCGTTGACCGCATGAGGATCCTCGAAAGGGTTGGTTCCACAACCCACAAGGCTCCCGGCCAGCACACTCCACACCAGGATGGGTAACAGAAGTGTCCCAACGACGCCGAAATCCTGCTCTCTTCTTATATCTGTACACATGGGCGGCAGAATAGCAGTCCGGGGGCGATCGAGCACAGGTCCGCCGATACTCGCACAATACAGCCGTTGCCCAAGCGGCTCTCCGGCGGTTAAATCGAGTGTCTCGGCCTGAACGAAGAACCGGAATTCAGACAGATAGAGTCGAATGAACAGACAGTGGAACGTTAATGTCGCTCATTGCACACATCCTGGACTTGTGCGTGACGCGAACGAGGATTACCTCGGATGCGATGAATCGTTGGGGCTATTCATGGTCGCCGACGGCGTCGGAGGGGGAGCGGCGGGAGAACTCGCCAGTCGGCTCGCTGTCGAGACCGCCCTCGATTACGTGCGGAAGCGGCTCGGCGCCGGACTCGATCCCAGCGGCATCCTCTCCGCCTCCTTCCAAAAAGCGAACCGGGAAGTTCGCGAGGCCGCCGAGTCCGAGCCTAGTTTTTCGGGTATGGCGACCACGCTCGTCGCGTGGTTGCGGGCGGGCGACAGTGTCTATGTTGCCAACACTGGCGACAGTCGTTGCTATCTGCTCCAAGAGGAAAAACTGAGACAAGTCACCAAGGATCACAGTTGGGTGCAGGATATGATTTCCATGGGCGTCCTCAGGGCCAACGATGCGTCGGCACATCCGTACCGGAATATGATCACGCGTTGTATTGGTATGGAGAAGACCCTGATTGTCGACGTGGATCGCTTTCCGATCAACGATAGAGACCGCTGGTTGCTCTGCACCGACGGGCTCACGAATCTCGTCAAGGACGAAGAGATCGAAGAGATCCTCTGCGAAGCGGATTCCGATCCCGATGCACTCTGCGAAACTATGATGCTGGAGGCGATGCAGAACGGCGGCACAGACAACGTGACGGTCCTGCTCGTCGACTGCGTGCGAGCGACGGAGGAGGGAACGATACGCGAGGCTCGCGTTCCCGAATGACGGCCCAGAAATCGACCGCTTCACGACCGATGATGGCGAAAACGAATATCCCCGAATCTCTAGAACGACAGATTGCTCCAAGAGTTGTAGATAACGTCCCCACTACTCGACAGACCGTTGGACATATTGTAGAGCAGGTTACGGAACAGCAATTGTTGTGTGGGTCCATACCCACCGCTGCCGGCATCCTCGTCTTTATCGGGTCCTAGCCCGTGCAGTTTCCAGCCGTCCCGGCACTTCGGTCCAACCGCGGTGTAGTCGTAGTGCGCCGTCTTGCTCTGGTATCTCGTGTTCCCAGGCCGACGAAACGGGTCGTTGGGAATCGCCGTGATATACGGCATCGGTGTCGTCAACGGCCGCAACTCCCTGTAGGGATTGCTGGCAGTGTTATCGAAATAGCACTTATTATCCATACGGTATATCAATAGGGAGTTCCCCAGTGCCTTCAAGTCGGTTTGCATCTGCGCGAGCCGGGCTCGCAGCTGAGCGTTCAAGAAATTCGGCACCGCGATCGCGGCCAGAATGCCGATAATGGCAACAACAATCAGAAGTTCGATCAGAGTGAAACCTTGCCGTCTCTTACCCATAGGATGTTTCTCCAAAGTTCAAGGAGCGATCCGCCGCAATCCTGGCCGCGGGCACACAAAACAGAGACCCGAGAACCACCCGGAATGCCACTACGAAATTACGATAACACAGTCAGCACAAGTGGCTAGGAATCGTTACAGACGTTCGTTGAACGCGCACAGGCGTGTGGATAAGATCTAACCGGACTCGCGGTCGGGTTCGTGCTCCGCCGGAATGTCGCCTTCCAGATGAGCCACGATGGCACAGCCGACGCTGTCACCCCAGACATTGACCGTGGTGCGGCACATATCCAAAATCCGATCCACACTCAGGATGAGTGCGATGCCGGGCCCCATCAGTTCTTGAGGAAAGTTGACCGCTTCGAGAACCATCAGCATGGTCACCGTTCCCGCGCTGGGGATCCCCGCAGCGCCGATGGCTGCCAGGGTCGCGGTGAGCACAACGATGATCTGTTGTCCGAAACTCAATGGCACATCATAGACCTGCGCCAAGAAGACCACGCCCACCGCTTCGTACAACGCCGTCCCATCCATATTGATCGTCGCGCCCAAAGGCAAGACGAAGCGGCTCACGCGCGCGGGCACCTTGGCGTTGTCGGTCGTGCAACGGATCGTGACCGGAAGGGATGCGGACGAACTCGAAGTCGAAAACGCCGTGAGCAAGGCATCGCGTACCGCGAGAAAGTAGAGGATCGGGTTGCGCCGCGCGATGAGCCACAACAGCGCGGGCAACAGGATGAAACCGTGTACCCCCAGCCCCAGCAGGACCGTCAGCATGTAATACCCTAGTTGGACCAGGACTCCCAACCCCGACCCTGAAACAACCCCCACCATCAAGCCAAAGACCCCCACCGGAGCCAGATACATCACCAGACCGGTCATGATCATCATGGCCTCGAAGAGGCCGTCGAACACCCCCAGCAGCGGCTTCCCACGGTCGCCGAGCGTGGTCAAAATACCACCCAGCAGCAAAGCGAAAATGATGATTGGCAAAACCTTCATCTCCGCCAACGCCCGGAAGGGATTGACCAAGATACTCGTCAGCTGTTGCTCGATAAACTCGCTCACCGACAGCCGGGACCCCGAAGCCAGCTGCTCCGCCCGATCCTGAACCGCCCTCACCTGTTCGGTATCCGCCAGCAAAGCCGAATCGATCTGTCGCCCCGGGCCGAGAGCGTTGACCAGAATCAATCCCAAAACCACCGCCAGAAATGTCGTCAGGAAGTAATAAATCACGGTACGCCGCGAGAGCGATCCCAGATGCCGAATATCGCCCAGACCGGCCACGCCCATCACGATAGAAGCCAGAATCAGGGGAACGACGATCATCTTCAACGCCGCCAGGAAGAACTGTCCCAGCACCGTAACCGGTAAGACGGGATCGTGCGGCTCCGTTGTGATCGTCAGCGATCCGTCGTCAAGCGCCAGACACCCAAACGCGACGCCGAGCAGAATGCCCAAGAAGATTTGATTATGGAGGCTTTTGTACCAAGGCATGATCAGTAGCGGCCTTCATGGCGCGAGACGGCCTCAACCCGCCGGAGAGACTGACACGCCTAGCGGTCTCAGTCCGTGACCCGGTCCGCTGGGGAGACAAACAGAACCGGAAGAAATACCTGGACGATCCGCGCGAAGCCCCGATTCATCCAGAGCAACAGTTCCTGACGAACCGTCAGTGCCTCACGGAGCAGATCCGCGGACATACTGCGCGCATCACCGTCGATGGCGTTCTCGATCTGCGTCTCGATCTCGCCCAACTTCAGGTGTAGCACCTCAACCTGAGACCGCACCGCGCGCAGTTCG
>CAYTDF010000375.1:0-5517 GCA_964436365.1 uncultured bacterium
GAGCGTACCGTCGGGCAGCACAGTCAGATTCGGCCACGCGCAAACGTTGTCGATCGCCACATAGCGCTGCACATTTGTCGGCCGCACAGATGCCTCTGCCGACACGGTGAGCGCCACGCTCAACAAACTGGTCACGATCGCTCTAGTCATGATATTCATCGAATTCTCCTGGTAGATAATGCGTTCCTGAAGGTACTCTCCACCAACGCCCATAAGAGACCCACGTTGAGAGATGCCCGGTCCCGTTGCGTTCAAACGTCGTTTTCGAAAAACGCTGTGAAGGTAGAGGTATGATCTCGCTTAAGCGAAGCGTTGGCAATAGAGTTAGAACGACTCTCAAGAGTTTCTACCGTCGAAGGAAACGATAGTGCGCACAAACAAAGTGTCGCTTGCAGCAGAGTATCCCCGGGGGCCAACGGATGGGAGGCCGAACGCTCAGCGTTTTCCAATCGAATATGACTCTGGGGAGATACTCTAAGTTGTAACGAATTGTAAAAAATCACAGACAAATCATGACCGTGGGGAGTCTCCAGACAACATGGGACGGCCCCACAATCGTCGTCTGGTCATTGATATTCCTCACGTTCGCGAGAGGATGTTCTGTGCAGTTCATCGCTCCGTGACTCCTAGCCCTAGCCCTCGGACGTCTTGTGATCGTTGACAAACCGGCACTTCTCTACGAACATTCAAGTAGAACGACGCGTCAGATGCGGACGGCGTTGTCTCGGGAGGTTCGGGTGCATGAATGTCAATAGGGCCATAAGTCTTCGCGCGACTGTTCTATTTCTTCTCGTAGTTTTCATTGAGAGCGTGAGTTGCCGGGCGCAAGAGGGATTCACCCCGATCGCCATCGGTGAAGAAACTTCGGGGACCCTAACGCCTACGATCCCGGTGGCCGTCTATACCTTCGATGGTACCGGCGGACAGTTTATCGACATCAAACTCGATTTCGAAACCAGGGCGTTCCCGGTCAAACTCTCGCTACTCAGTCCGACTGGCACCGAGCTGATCTCCAACCAAGGCGTCAACTACCCCCAATTCCAGGGCGCGTATCTCTATCAAGAGCTCCCAAACAGCGGAGCCTTTGAAGTCTGGGTGGAGTCGAGCGGCATTTCTGAGCCTACGGATTTCACGCTGACCGTACGAGAGCGAGGCGGTGATGAGGAGATAGACTTCATGGAGTTAGGCGACCGCGTCACGGGGCTACTCGCTCCGCAAGGGGACTATGACATCTACCTGGTCGAGCTGATCGCGGGAACGACAATACTGATCAACGCAGCCAGCCCGGGAGGCATTTTGGACCCGAGACTGCTTGTCCTCAATACGAACAACGAGGTCTTGGCCTTCAACTACGACTTCAATGGAGCCGCTCCGGCGTTGCTCTTCACAGCGGAGAGGGATGGCGTCTATGCCATTGCCATACAGGGGCAATACGGCGATGCGGTCGGTCCCTATGCGCTCTCGGTCCACGATGTCGTTCCTTACGGTTTCCCATTTCGGGTCACCGATCGCATCGACGACCCGGGTGACGCCCGCGCGTTCTCGGTCGACGTCTTTCCCGACGAGACGTACAACTTCCAATCCGTGGGACAAGACGGCTTTCAGACGCTTTTGCTACTGGTCGAAGAATCCATGAACGTGATCGCCTGGAATCGCCCCGAAGAGGATTCCACCACCGCGGTGATTCCGGGATTCACACCGTTCCCGGACCAGCGGCTCTATTTGATTGTGCTCGGTAACACCGCCGAAGCCATGGGTAGATTCGAGTGCATTGCCGAGTTGGAGGGCGACGAACCCGACGACATTGAGATCGTTCTCGGCGGTGAGTTCGAAACCGTGTTGGGGCCGATCGGTGACGTGGACAGCTTCACCGTCGTGGTGGAAGCCGAAAAGAAGTATTCCATCCGCGCTTGGCCGATGTGGCATCTCGTCGATCCCGCGATCCGCGTCTTGGACAACAAGGGAAACGAGATCTTTGCCGATGACGATTCGGTCGACGGTGTCGAGGCTCTTCTCAGCAACGTCGAATTCCCGGAAAGCGGAACCTACCGGATCGAAGTTTTTGCGTCGCCGGAACAACCCAACCCACAGTTGTTGACCGGCACGGTAAGCGTCGAGTTTACGGAGGGGGCACCATTCGACCTCTATCCACCGCTCATCCGAGAATGGGAGATATCCACAGGCGGATCCGCCGAGGGACTCCAGATCATTATTCCGTTGGATGCGGTACAGGACGACACCTTCCCTCTGTCGGCCACCGCCACCGTCGACCGCACTCAAGAGAGCGTGGTCTTCGAAATGCTGGCTGAGCAATCGGTGCTTGTGGAGATCGACGCCCTGCCGGACGATATCGTCTTCCTTGAAGCGACCGATTCGGCCGATACGCCGAACACGGGCAGGTCGGTCGCGGTTCCACCCCCGAGCCTGGTCGCAAATATCGTCGGGATGCCCCTAGGAATTCTCACCGCCGATGCCGCGACCTTTTACATTATCGACGCTTCGGAGGGAGAAATCTTACGCGTCTCGACCGATGGAGACGTGGAGGTGTTCGCTGAGGGTCTAGAGTCCGGTGGAGGAACACTGGGGCCCAACGCTCTCGCGATGGACATCGACGGAAACCTCTATGTATCCAACGCTCTGACGCAAGAGATCCTGAAGTACACGCCCGACGGCGAGCGTCAGGTTTTCGCCTCCGGCATGGCTTTCCCCGTCGACCTCACCTTTGACGAAAGCCAGACACTCTACGTGGCGCAAACCATCACCGACACCGTGGACAAATATTACCCGGACGGTACCCATGAACTCTTCGTCCAGGGCATCCGCAACCCCAGCGGCCTCGCGTTTTCGCCGGATGGCGGTCTCTACGTCTGCAACGACGACCGTGGCCGAAGCGGGATCTACCGCATTCTGGAGGATGGCACGCCCGAACCGTTCGTCGCGGAACTCACGGAAACCCTCGATGCCATCGTCTTCGACCGGGATGGGTTCCTTTATGCCGTGGATGGGCTACTCGGTCTCGTCTACCGCATCGGCCCGGATAAGGAGGTCGTCGTTTTGACTCGGGGGCTATCGGGACCGGTCGACCTCGCCTATGGTGCCGGGACCCACTCCAAGACCATCTTCGCCACCGTGATGGGCACGGTCGCTGGGACTTTATACGGGCAGCAGCTGATCGGCATTCCGACCGGGCGGGTCGGTCTCACACAGCCGGGAACACCGGTCGGTGAATGGTGGATACACTGATTCCGCCACGTCCAATCGGAAGAATTCTCGGCGCAACACACTAAACCAATCGCCAGGCACGGCCGTCCTATGTAGAGAGTTACGAAAGCGAAAGAACCGAGGAGTGCGCGCGGTTATGCGACCCGAAGCGGATCTTATACCCGGTCTACGGAAAAAGGACCCCGGAATCTTCGAAGAGTTTCTCCGCAGGTTCCAGCAGCGGGTCTACTTCACATCGCTACGCCTCCTGGCCGACCGCGATGACGCGCTCGACGCCGCGCAGGAGGCCTTCTTGAAGATGTGGCGGTTCGCGCCAAGATTAGAGAGAGGCCACGCGCTCAATGCCTGGGTCTATCGCGTCACCGTCAACACCTGCCTGGATCGATTACGCGAAAGGGCCCGGCATCGGAAACACACCACCCACGACAACCTTGTCACGCTGACTGTCGCCGACGACGGCTACAGCCCTCGGCAGCGGGCTCGCATGGCCGAAGAACTCCAACTTCTAAAACAAGCCCTCGAGCGGCTGACTGAGAGACAGCGCGCGATATTCGTACTCCGTCATTTCCAAAGTCTGAAACTGCAAGAGATCGCCGACGTGCTGGACGCACCGCTTGGAACGGTAAAATCCACTCTGCATCAAAGTCTGGCCAAACTCCGAGGCATTCTCTCCAACACCTCGACGGGCGGCATTCGGCGGCGTGCCGGGGAGGAAGGCCGATGACTTTCGGATGCAAGGATGTCCATGACCGGTGGTCGGAGTACGTTTACCGGGAACTTGACGAACCGGGACGAGCTCAGGTCGACAAGCACATCCAGAACTGCCCCGACTGCGCCGCGGAGGAGGCCGAGTGGGCAAAACTACTCGCACGCTTTGACAGCATGACCGCCTTTGACGGGCAGATGGAGGTTCCGCCCGAACTGGTCTACCGAGTCAAACGTCAGGTCCGTCTCTATGAAGACTGGTCGCGGCAAACGTACGCTCAGGTCCGCAACTGGGCCGTCGGCTTCGTGATGGCCTGCATGCTACTCGCCGGGAGCGCCATGACCTTCCTCACGCAGTATCCCGCGTTCCGCACCCCGAGGGGGATACTCGGACCGGTGACGCACAGCGTGCGCAACTCTTTCTACGATGAGGAAACTCTGGCGCTCTATCTCGAAAAACAGCTCTTTCAGCAGGAACAGCGCGGCGAGATCGCAACCGCGCCGCAACAGCCCGAGCCAGCGGGCGAGCAAGGGATCGATGCACCCAATCCGGCGGCCTCCCCAGAGGAGCGGGCCACAGAGGAATCTAACGATGAAACGCTCATCCAATCGTAGGGGATTCACCCTCATCGAGCTGATGACGGTGATGGTCATTATCTCACTCTTGGCGGCCATTGCCATACCGAACTTCATGAACGCCAAAATACGAGCACAGATCGCTCGCTCCGTGGCTGAAGAAGAACTCATCGCCTGGGCGCTCGAATCCTACTTCGTCGACCGCGACGAGTACCCTGCCAACCGCGAGGACGGGCTGAGTCAGCTCGGCGATCTCACTCCGCTCACCACACCGGTCCCCTATATGTCCAGCCTCCCCGAGGATGTCTTCCTCGCGCCGAACAAACACGAGCGGGCCTCGTTCATCCACTCCGTCCGCAAGGACAACCGCTCGTACGCCTACGTCAATTTCCTGCAAACCGGCGGCGAGCGTGTGCCACTGCTCCCGTTCGGCCGTAGTGGCTCCGCCAATTACGGCATTCGTGGCATGGGACCCAGTTATCGGGGAGAAATCCACACCATGAGTTCGGTTACGCTCGTCGACTACAACCCGAGCAACGGGATCGTCTCGCTGGGTACGATCAACACCTTTGGACCGTAAGGGGATGGCAAATGGCCAAAAGCAACTGGGATGATCTTGTCTTGTTTATGGAGCAGTTAGCCACCGCTTCGACGTTGGGTTTACCCATGGCCCGAAGTATCGAGGTCATGGGCGCCGAGGCGATGAGTCAACCTTGGAAAGAGGCGCAAGAGAGCGTTTCCGAACAGGTGGGGCTCGGGGTGCCGCTCTCCGAGGCCATGGGAAACTACCCGCGTTTCTTCCCCGGAATGGTCCGCCGGTTGGTTCGCGTCGGTGAAGAGGGCGATATCTTACCGGCCATGCTCAAGGCGGCCGGGCGAAACCTACAGTCCGCCCGCGAGGTCCAAGCCCGTCTACGAAAATGTCTCATTTATCCTTTCTTCGTCTGGACCATCCTCCTCGTCAACCTGGCCGCCATGTTCACCTACGGAATCCCGAAACTTATGGATTTGTAC
>CAYTDF010000376.1:0-546 GCA_964436365.1 uncultured bacterium
GAAATGAAGACAGAAGGAGCCGCCTAAAATCAACTAGAAATGGGATTGACTCTGCCGCTCCGTATCGAAAGCCGTCTCATATTGATGCTGGGCGCGGCTGAGTACGGACGCGACCTGTTGAACGACAACGGTTTGCGTCTCTCGGATACGCCGGTCGATCTCGTCCTTGCGCCGTTTTGCCTCGATGAACTTGGGATGATTTGGACCGTAGCGGCCGCTCACATCCGCCCAAGCGTCGTAGATTCGGGCCCGTTCGACCGCAAGGCTTTGCAGTCCGGGAGAAGTGATCGTCTCGAGCAGCAGATAATCGAGGTCGCCCTCACGCCCCGGTTCGAACAGTGCAGCGTGAGCGGACGCGGCGGCGCGAAGCGCCGAATCATCGTCCGCAAGCCCCTGTCGAATACGCGCGAGCCGCTTCTCAATGTCTTGCACAGGAGTGATGCCGCCGACATCTAGATAATCGTGTTCGGCCCTGAAGTCCGCGATATCCTTATCCAGCACGCGGACATTCGTCTCCGCGTCGTCCTTACGGGTTAGAAGTGAATC
>CAYTDF010000376.1:556-4547 GCA_964436365.1 uncultured bacterium
TATACTCGGCGGTCAATCCGATATTCGAAAAAGCACGCAAACCGATATACAGCCGCGCGTGTTCTTCCGCGACTTCCGCAGCCAGTTTGGGGTCGCTGGACGCGAAGAAAACATCGATCAGCTGCGGTGTCTCACGCACCGCTTGCACGGTGAGACGGTCGAGGTAATCCGAAGCCAGACGACTGAGGTCCGCGTCTGTGACGTAGGCGGGCGCGGGCGCGTCGATCTCCGCTAGCTTGCGCAGAAGGGTCTCCCCAATCGGGGACCGGTCGGCCGGGTCGTGCGATTCTGACGGCTCCGTTGCCGACACCGTCATCGTCACATTCCCAGGTACGGAAGCGATGGTGGACGAACCCAAAGAGGCCGAAGCATCGATGCGCCCCTCGTCTTGCATTTCGAGACGGCGTTCGCGAACGCTCTTCAGTTCGAACTCCGGCAGATCGAAAAGCCGCAGATTCCGAATCACCATTTTAGCCAGGGAACGGCTCTCTAGGAGTTCCACCTGGGTACGATAGAAGTGTTTCTCACCGGCGGTCCGCGCGTCGGGTGACGGGTAGGATTCCGCGACAGATTCGCGCGGCTCCACCTTGATCCGAACGTGCGCCCGATAGAGCGATGGCGACAGAACGATGGTGAGGACGGCGAGTAGCAAACCCAAGCCGAGCCCCCCGGCGACGATCTTGAAGCGGCGCTGGAAAACCGCGCCGAGGTAGGAGAACGAGCGTCGATCCGTCTCCTCGAGGGAGAAACGTTCTGGAGTTGGATGTGCCATATTCAAGTATCTCCCAGAAGTGGTTCCCGACTTGGAAACGCTGAGCGCCCAGCCACCGGGGGCACTCCGTGCGCCCTACCGGAAAGTTCTCACGAGCCGCGTTAGAAGCGCGTGGCCGAACCGAACGGTGAGAGTTCCTTGATCAAGAGCGGAATCGACAACCAATTCCGATTGACCAGGATGACATCCCCCGCGTGGATCGACGGATCGGGCGCTTTTCCTTTCCGTATCTCGCTCAGATTGTGTTTCTCGGGTGAGCGGCCCGGTTTATCCTTCTTTCGCTTGATGCGAATCGCTTTCGAACCTTTAAGGGTCAAACCGTCGGCAATGGTAATCGCTCGGGAGAGCGTCAAACCCTCCGAGCAGGCATAGCTCCCAGGGTCGCGAACCTCACCGGCGATGTGAAACGAATCGGCTGGACTGACATGAATCACGTCTCCGAAACCGACCGGAGCCCGGCCGACCGGCTGACCGTCATACAGATCGCGGAGAGGGACCGTCACCACCGGCTTTGGGGTCCCCATTTCGTCATGCCGCTGCCAGACCAGATGCGTCCCCGCGTTCTTTGTCCAACCGCCCGCAAGCCCCAGAGCGCCGAGCAACGTGACCGGCTCGCGTAGGAAATAGGCCTGCGGCCGAGCGACCGCACCCTGCACATAGAACTTCCGCGCATGGGGAACGAGGATCTCGTCACCGGCCAAGAGCGGGATATCGTTTTGCCAATCTTCGGTCTTCTTCGGTTCGAAAAGAGTGCGGATGCCGATCGTCTGGGTGGCCCCGTCGACGTGCCGGACAACGAGTTCGAGTCCCGCGCGCTCCTCATTGAGGCCGCCGTGATGGCTGATGAAATCCCGGATCCGCTGGCCGGGTCTGAGAGGGTACGTTCCCGGCTCCCGTACCGCCCCGGAGAGCGTAACCGCAGAGCTTCTTCGCTCCCGGATCAGAACATTCACCGAAGCGTGCAGCAGAAACCCCTCCAAAACCAAGCGGCTTCCGATATGGTCGGCCAGTTCGTGGGCGGTCTGCCCCTCGGCCTGAACGGTTCCCAACAGCGGGTAGCGAATCTCGCCGGTTTCCGAGACCGCGCCGGTCAACGTCAGTTCCGGCTCCCGGAAGACTTGAATGTCGACGATATCGCCGGGGCCGAGCACGGGATCCGCGCGGCGAGTGCCCTGAGCCATCACCGCAGCGGCCACAGCACAGCAGACCGCCAGCGAGCCCCCCCCATCTCGCGCGCAAAGCGAGGCGGGAACACTTCGTCGTCCGTCTGGATTCCACTCCCAAACTGGCGTTTTCTTCTCGTTTGCGGAAGATTTTGCCCATTTTCATCCCCATCGCCGCGCCTCACACCCCTCACTACAAGAGTTCGAGAGCGACGGTACCGAAACATTGCCTCATCGTAGGAATTCCATGCCCAAGTCGGGCCAGAGGGCAATCATATAGTTATCGGCCGGACCTTAGCCGTTCTAAAGCCTTCTCACGAAAAGACTTAAAACGTGATCGGGTAACGGAACCTGCGGCGACGGCGGTACCCACCGCTTTGGGATTCCGGACAGGGCATCGTCAGACGCGCGGCCTCGACCGCAAATACAGTTAATCGAGGGGTGATTGCAAACCATGGTCCAATTTATGCGAAGGAATTGAACGTTACGGTTGGCCGGTTGGGCAATTAACTCTCAAGTGCCCCTCAAACCGAGCCGTCCGAGAGACCTGTATCGCTGACGAGAGGGATATTTCGACCATGGCGCGACACACACACAGACCGGACCCGTCCAACCAAGGTTTTTCCAACGAGCCGGGCCGTGGCCCCAGGGCCGGTCAGCGCGGCACTCTGCTCGTACGAGAGTGCGTATGCTGGAGATCGCTGCCGTCTGCCCGCCATCCCCGGCGAGGACCCGCCGCTCTGCGTCTTGCACAGCCAGCGCATGGACAAGAAACCGGAAGATTTCGTGGCGGCGGTACGGCACAAGTTCGAAAGGGAAGATTACGACTTCGACGGTTGCCTCTTCCCATCTCCCATGGATTTTCGGAGTATTGAGTTCACCACACCGGTTTCGTTCTGTGACGCCGTCTTCGTACGAGGTGCAACCTTCGCGGGATGCCGGTTCAAAGGACCCCAGACCCTCTTCTCACAAGCGACGTTCATGGGCATGGGCGCGGATTTCTCGGACGCCACATTCGACGGTGGCGAGCTTCGATTCGACGGCGCGCGCTTCGAGGGCGAACGGACCCGCTTCGACCGAAGCCGGTTCGACACCCCCCAAGCCACCTTCGAGGGGGCGATTTTTCAATCCGACGAGACGAACTTCTCGCAAGCGATCTTCGCCAGCGAACGTCTATCGTTCAATCACATCGATGTGATGTCGCCGTGGGTACTGTTTGAAGGTGCGCGGCAGAACAGCGGGACGCTCTTGTTTCTCCGGGCGACGTTGCGCGGAAAGATGATCTCGTTCGAGGAGTTCCAGCAACACGGCGGGGTTCTAAACATGCAGGCCGCACGGCTCAAAGCCGGGACGGTCTCGTTTGCGGGGGCGTTGTTCGAAGGCGAAAACGTTCGTTTGGAAGGCACGCAGTTCGAAACCGAAAGGCTCAGCTGGGAGCGGGTCAAGTGGAACACCGAAAAGGGAGCGAACTACCGAAAGACACACATCCGTTCCAGTGAGGTGACGTTCGCGGGGAGCCATTCGGAGGGCAAGGGAATGGATTTCCAAGGCAGCCACATCGAAGCCGAACGGCTTTCGTTCGACGGCTGTCAGTGGACCGGTTCGACCGGATTCGAAGAAAGCCGCTGGCGCGTGCACGACATCAGTTTCCAAGACGCGTCGTTTGCCGGTGATATCCTGTCGTTCGACGGCAGCCATATTCGAGCCGGGAGCCTGCGTTTCAATAAAGCCAAATCGGTCTGCGACCGGACCGGTTTTTCCGGCGTCAAGTTGGATGTGAAGACCTGCGACTGGAGCGACCTGCTGATCGAGAGCCATCAGTTCTCGGCACAGGGCCTGCAGTGGAACGGTCGTCATTTCTTGATGGACCGCATGGTCTGCCGGACCCGCAAAGCGGCGCTCAACCGCAGCCGGTTCGAGGGCGGACTGCTCTCGTTGTCCAAAGCGAAATTCATCACTCACGAGCTGTCGTTCACCGACACTTCGTTCTCGACCGAAGAGGTCTGCACCGATGGCCTGCAAGTCGGCCCGGGCGCTCTGCGCATGGGAGCCGAGA
>CAYTDF010000376.1:4557-5515 GCA_964436365.1 uncultured bacterium
CTGGCCTCTGACCTCACGCTTCGGCCGCCCCATCTGCACGGATGAAATGAAAGCCGAAACTCGGGAGGAACTGGACGCGGTGGCGGAGTTCTATCAGTACGTGGCGAAACACTACGACCGGGACAGCGGTCCGCACGCCCCGGAAGATTTCTTGACCGCGTCGCTGGATTGCGGCCGTCTGCACGCCGACTGGTTTGGCGATCCATGGTCGCGGCTGCGGATGGAATGGTGCCGTCTGGCGGCGGGCTACGGGACCGCGCCCTGGCGAAGTTTTTGGATATGGTTGGGCGTGGCGCTGCTGAGCGCGGCGATCGGCGCGGCCTGCGGATGGAGTCATCTGATTCTTCTCTGGCCGCTCTCGCTCGGCGGGCTAGCCGGATTGGCCGAGTATTTCACATCGCTGGAGACCATCGGCTTTCCGAAGGCCGGGCTCAGTCTGGATCCGGCGGTTCTGTGGGGCCAGGGGTTCTTGGGGTTCGTCACTGGGCTCTTTACCACGGTGGGCGGGATCACGTGTCTCTATACCGTGGGGTTTCAAAGACTCAAGCAACAGGTCCGGCGATTCCGTTTGAAGTACCCGTATCGCGAAGTGCAAGTCCGCCGCGCTGCAGCCGAAGAAGTAGACGCGGAGACTCTGGAAGAGACCGAACCGGTTAGGTGAGGCGGAACGCCAGGTCGAACATCCGCTGTAGCACCAGGCTTCCCAAGACCGTGTACAGTTCTATGCGGAGCCGATTTCGTTGCTTTATTTGATATGAATAGATAAGAAAAATTTTCGCCTACCCGCTTGACATGGCGCAGCGAATGGCGGACAGTTTGAAATTCAGGAGTCTCTCAGCCGCAACCGCGTCGAAAGATCCTCCAGAGGCCGTGACTGTAGGAGTTCGGCTTATGAAACGTTCCGCTTTTACTCTGATCGAATTACTGATAGTGGTTGCAATTATCGGAATTCTTGCGG
>CAYTDF010000377.1:0-5497 GCA_964436365.1 uncultured bacterium
ACGCGGCAGGGAACGCTGCGCATGCAGAGCGGGAGAGGCGGCGAGAACGAGCGCGGTCATGGCGAGACAAAGTCGGAGCGGATGTTGCATGCGATTTCCCTTCTCACGGTAATACGGGATTTTACCATGAGAGCGACTCGTTGAAAACGTGCGGGAATATCGGTTCGCTCACGGTCGTCTGGTTCTATCGCCGGGGATGCACAATGATATACTCTCGTGTCAAACCGACAGACAAAGAGGAATAGCCATGCGCGTCACGCTCACCGCCACATTCATCGCCAGCCTATGCACCGCCCTTTTCGCGGTCGACGAAGCCGAGGCCGAGCCGTCCCCCACGATCGAGAGCCAGTCGAAACCGCCCGCCGCAGTCTGGCCGATCTGGTTCAAGCAGCCCGCCAAAGAGTGGGTGGAAGCCCTGCCCGTGGGAAACGGCCGCCTGGGTGCAATGGTTTTCGGCGGCGTGTTTGACGAGCGTTTGCAGCTCAACGAGGACACGCTCTGGGATGGATACCCGCGCGAGCGGATCAACCCGAAAGCGCTCGAGGCCCTCCCGGAAGTCCGGCGTCTCCTCTTCGAAGGCAAGAACATCGAGGCCAGAGAGTTATCCAAAGAGACGATGATGGGGATTCCGGAACGGATCAAATCGTACCAGTCTCTCGGCGACCTCCACATCGAAATCCCGCTGGCCAAGAAGATCGATGAATACCAACGTTCGCTGGATCTCGACACGGGCATCGCGACCACAACCTACCGGGCCGATGGGGTCCGCTACACGCGTGAGGTGTTCTGCTCCGCACCCGCTCAAACCATCGTGGTTCGCATGACCGCCAATGTGCCCAAGGCGGTCTCGGCGCGGCTGACACTGAGCCGTCAGCAGGACGCCGTCTGCGAAAGCGAAGGCGACGAAAGCCTCGCGTTACGAGGGCAAATCGGCACCAAGCACCACGAGACGGGTGAGATCGCGGGGATGAAATTCGAAGCCCGGTTGCTGGCTATCCCCCGGGGTGGGCTCGTCACCAACCGAAACGGTGTGCTACGCATCCACGACGCTGACGAAATCACGCTTTACCTCACCGGCGCGACCAATTTCCGCAGTAGCGATCCGGCGAGACAGTGTGACCGCGTCCTCAAAGCGGCGGCGAAGCAAGATTACGAGAAGCAACGCGCGCAGCATATCGCCGATCACCAAGGGCTTTTCCGGCGGGTCGACCTCAACCTCGGTGAGGATAAACAGCGCATGCGGGCCACCGACGAGCGGCTCGAAGCGGTCAAGAACGGTGCGGACGATCCCGGGCTGGTGGCCACCTACTTCCAGTTCGGACGCTACCTGCTGATGGGCTCCTCGCGTCCGGGCTGCATGCCCGCCAACCTGCAAGGACTGTGGAACGAACATATCAACGCGCCCTGGAACAGCGACTATCACACCAATATCAACCTGCAGATGAACTACTGGCTGGCGGAAGTCACCAATCTCGGCGAATGCCATCTGCCGCTGGTCGATTATATGGAGTCGCTGCTCGTCTCCGGCAACAAGACCGCAAAGGCTCATTACGGCTGTGACGGCTGGGTGGTGCACCATCTCTCCGACGTCTGGGGATTCACCGCCCCCGCCGACGGGGTTTGGGGGATCTGGCCCATGGGAGCGGCGTGGCTCTGCGAACATCCATACGAGCACTATCGATTCAGCGGCGACAAGAAGTTCCTGGCGGAACGGGCCTATCCGTTGATGAAGGGCGCGGCTCGATTCCTGCTGGACTTCTTGGTCGAGGGACCGAACGGCAACCTCGTCACAAATCCGTCGCACTCCCCCGAGAACTCGTTCCGAAAAGCGGACGGCACCAAGTCGATGTTCACGTACGCAGCCACGATGGATCTGCACATCATTCGGGAACTGTTCACGAACTGCATCGAAGCGTGCGAGATTCTCGGTATCGACGAGGCGTTCCGCACGGAGCTAAAAGATGCCTTGGCCCGGCTTGCGCCGCTGCAGATCAGCCCCAAAACCGGTCGTCTGCAAGAATGGATCGAGGACTACGACGAGCCCGAGCCGGGGCACCGTCACATGTCTCACCTGCTCGGCATCCACCCCGCCAACACGATCACGTTGCGAGGCACACCGGACCTCGCCAAGGCCGTACGGAAATCGCTGGACTACCGGCTCGCGAGCGGCGGCGGACACACCGGATGGAGCCGCGCCTGGATCGTCAGCTTCTTCGCGCGTCTCGAGGATGGGGAGAAGGCCTACGAAAACGTGCAGGGGCTCTTGGCGAAGTCCACGTTATCGAATCTGTTCGACAACCATCCTCCCTTCCAGATCGACGGGAACTTTGGCGGGACAGCCGGTATCGCGGAAATGCTACTGCAAAGCCACGCGGGCGAGGTCAGTCTGCTCCCGGCGCTGCCGAAAGCATGGGCTACAGGCTCGGTGAGCGGTCTGCGGGCGCGGGGCGGCCATACCGTCTCGTTCAGCTGGGAGGAGGGAAAACTGCACAACGCGTCTCTGGCGGCCACGCTGTCCCAGCCGTGTCTACTCCGTGTTCCACAGGGAACGAGAACGGTGGGGATTCAGAGCGGTGGGGCGAACGTCACCACGGACACAACCGACGATCCGGCGGTGATCCGCTTTGAGACCGAGGCCGGGAAGACGTACCGGATCGTGTTCCGGTGAGCGAACGGAGGCACGTCACCGGCCACCGGCGGTGTACCCACCCGGGCCGGCGCGGATAATATCGCCGACGCTCACGAGGCCGTTTGAAGACGTGTAAATAAGTTTATCGGGTTCGCTGCTGAATTCGCATGCCCAAATCATCCGATCCGGAGCCTGGGAGACAAACGCGTAGCGCAAGGCGTCGGGCTTCATGTGGAGCCCCTGGCCCACTCTGATCAGGAAGCCCCAGTGGTCGAACGCGGGCGTGGCCACCCAGCTGTCATAGGTGACGTAACCGTCGCATGAATTGCTGAGTTTTTGCGTGTCGCTATCGCCGAAGGGATCGACCGGCAGTGTGCCGATATAGGCAATCGGTGTGGTGAGCGCTATCCACCGGCGCTCGATGGGACTGTTGCCATGGGGATTGCTGTCGGTCCAGGGATACGCGCGGTTGTCCAAATAATACAGCTCGAGACAGTCGGCGAAACTGCGCTGGTCGGAGTGCACCTGGGCGATCTTGGCCCGGATCTGCGCGTTCAGGAAATTCGGCACGGCAATCGCGGCCAAGATGCCAATAATCGCAACAACAATAAGCAGTTCAATCAATGTAAATGCGTTGGCTCTATCGTTCGTATGAGTCATACTCGCTTGTGCTCCTTATGCCAGCGCCCCGCAGAAGCGTAGCGCCGGTGCAGCCTACGACAATACCCTTTCACACGTCAACGGGCAGGCCATCACGGCCTCACACTGGAGAGCCAGGATATCCATGCGTCGAACCCTTCGCCGGTTGTGCTGGAGAGTTCGATCAGCGGCGTGGTGGGGCTCACCTTCTCGACATTCGCGCGAAACTCGCCGATGTCGAAATTCAGATACGGCATCAAATCGGTCTTCGTCAGCACGATCAGGCGGCTCTCCTCAAATACCAACGGGTACTTGAGCGGCTTCTCGTCACCTTCCGCCGTGCTGGCCACCGTGATCTTGCAGGTTTCGCCGATGTCGAACTCGGCGGGACAGACGAGATTCCCGACGTTTTCGATGAACAGGGTCTCGCGCCCCTCCAAGTCGAAGGCGTCCATGGCCTTGTGAATCAGATGGGCATCGATATGACAGCTGTTGCCGGTGGTGATTTGAACCACGTCCACACCGCACCGTTCGATTCGCTCGGCGTCGCGCGAGGTCGCCACGTCGCCTTCCATGACGAAGAACCGCTCCGGCCGCCCCATGCGTTCGAAGGTCTTCTCGAGCAGTGTGGTTTTCCCGGAGCCCGCTGAACCGATCAGGTTGAGAGCGGCGATCCTCCGATCCTGCAGGAGCGTGCGAGTCTGTTCCGCCCAGGCGTCGTTGGCTTTCAGTATCTGTTCAAACACCGGCACTTTAGGCATCGTCGAACTCCAACGAATCGATTTCGAGCTCTTTACCGCCGATCACAGTCACCGTGACGGCGTCGCAGTGCGGGCAATAGAGATAGAGATCGTCGAGTGCCCCGTCACGCCCACACGTCTCGCAATGAACCTGAACGGGCACCTCTTCAATATTGACGGCCGCCGATTCCATGGGCGTCCCTTCCGCAAGCACGGACAGACAGAACCGCAATGAATCGGGCACGACCGCGCGGTAGCGGCCAACACGCAGCTGGATACTCAACAGCCGCCCTTCCGGCCGCGCCTGGAGGTGCTCGTCGACGATATCCACGATCGCCTGAGCGATGGAGAGCTCGTGCATAGAGAACAGCGTATCCAAACAACCCGGCCGCGGCCACCGAACGCAGGGAGTGCACTCGGGGCCGTAGGGATCAGCCCTTGCCGAGTTCCTGCGACCGGCTCGTCGCGCGATGGACCATCTCCGCCAAGACGTCAGGCATCTTACCGTCGGCGAGAGCGGAAAGCCCCGCCTCGGTGGTTCCCCCGGGCGTCGCCACCTTGCGCACCAGGTCCATGCAATCCTCGTCGGTATCCTGCAAGACACGCGCGGAGCCATAGAGCGTCTCCACGACGAGACGGCGGGCCACATCGGGGGCCAGCCCCTCTTTTTCGGCGGCGGCGATGAAGTGTCCCGCCAAGTAGAAGATATAGCCCGGCCCGCTCCCGGAGACCGCGGTGACGGCATCCTGCAACGGCTCTTGCACTTCGACAGTCGCGCCGACGGAAGAGAGAATCTCTTTCACCCAGTCCTTGCCAGGGTCGGAAATCTTTTCGGGGAAGGTGATGGCGCTGATCCCCGCCCCGACGCGCGAACAGAGATTGGGCATAACCCGCACCAGAGCGGCCGCATCGCCCAGCGCGGCCTCGAGACGCGCCAGACTCTGTCCGGCGAGAATCGAGATCACCACCGAGCCCGGCCCCAACTTTGGCTGCAAGACCGGCCCCACCTCGGCCAAGTGCATGGGTTTCACAGCCAACAGCAACGTCGGACTGAACCCGGGAAGTTCCGCTAGGTCGGCGGTCACCCGGATCCCGTAGCGCTCCTGGAGAGCCGCACGGCGCTGTTCGAGCACGTCACAAGCGAGAATGCGTTCCGGCGGACAGATGGCTTTGAAGACGAGCCCCGCGATAATGGCTTCGGCCATGTTTCCGCCACCGGCGAAAGCGATTGATTTTGGTTTGAGATCGGTTGTTGTGTTCATGATGGGGGAGTTTTGCACGGATGCTCCGAGCGCGGGATGGACACCCAGCCAACGGGAGCCCTTCGCGCGCCATACCGGACGACACGTTCGAGAGAGGCTCTAGAATCGCCGCCGCCGCAGACGCGCAATATGCAGCCCAGTGAAGCCCGCCCTTCATGGACGATTGATCTTCTATGTAAACGGCGGTCGAGAAGTGCGGCGGTGTTGAGGGCGGTTTAGAAGTGCGG
>CAYTDF010000378.1:0-5484 GCA_964436365.1 uncultured bacterium
TGACATCGTGGAGCTTGCGGACGAGCGTGGTGTAGCGCCGCTCCAGATTCCAGGCCGGATCGTCCTCTCTGTGCATCACATCCACGGCGATGTAGTCGCCCCAACGCATGGTCGATTCACCGGTGCGTATACCGACACCGTCGATCTCCGGCATCAGACGCAGCAACGTTCTGTACTTCTCTTGCAGCGCGCTCCAAAAAGCGGGGTCGGCGACGCTTATTCTTGCGTTGTGTTTCTCCAGTAACGACGGGTGAAGCGTGAACTCGTCCCCGTACGTGAAATACTTGAGATGCAGGGCGTGGGCGTAATCGATCATCTCCTTGGCGGCCTTGCGATTCTCGGCGTTGCGCGTCGCTTCCGGTTCGGAATCCCAGGGAATGAGATTGAGCGGGTTCTCGCCGGTAACCCAGGTAAGACCGTACCGTAGAGCGCTCCGCAAACCTCTCTTGCTCTTGCCCGGCGCGCCTTTGGCTTGCGGAGGGTGGCGTATTTGCAAGGCGGGGATGCGTACGGTGTCGATCGCCGGCATCTCTTTATAAACACGTAGACGGTCCCATATCCAGTACAGTCCGTAGACATCGCCCAGCACCTACCCGCCATTTACGACCAGAGTCTTGCCGTCATCATGACGTAGCGTCTTGATCTCATAACCTTGCTCGTCGGTTACGGTCCGCAGATCGATGTCTTGCTTTTCCGCGAGCCGGGCCACGGCCGGATTACGTTGCGGCGATCCCACGAAGATGGCGTTGGGTTGGAGATTGGCGGTGCTCGCGGTCAATGTAAACTTCAGACCGCTCTCCTGGCCCGTTGTGTTGAGATCTTCGACGCAGACCGCAATCGCCTCATCCTGTAGATAACTCCCAGGCACAACCACGGACCAATCCGAAGCCGCCCAAGCGGAAACCTGAAACACGAACAGAAAGGCGCATAGGGTGGGGAAACGTCCGCACGCGGTCTGTCTGTCGCTCGATGTCCGGGCCTGTCGGCGGGGACGAATTTTCCCTTGTTCACGCATTATTTCTACTCCGGCATTCGGTCTGGTGTGCGGGGTCATCTCCCAAAGGAGACGATACGTCGCCCGCCGGTTCCATGCTACCCTAACGCGTGATGCAACGCGCCAAAAAAGAACGTCTGGATGTCCTGGTCGTGACGGAAGGTTTCGCGGAGAGCCGGGAGAGCGCGCAACGCTTTATTCGTGCGGGCGAGATCTTGGTTGACGAAGAACGGATCGACAAGCCCGGGACGAAGATCAAACCGGGAGCTACGATCCGCAGCACCGCCAGACAACAACGTTTTGTGAGCCGGGCCGGAGATAAACTGGAAGCCGCGCTGGCAGCGTGGGCTATCGACGTTTCCGATTGGATTTGTGTCGATCTGGGCGCTTCGACCGGTGGATTCTGCGACTGCCTGTTGCAGCGTGGCGCGACGCGCGTGCACGCGGTGGATGTGGGTGCGGGCCAACTCCATGAGAAGATCCGCACCGACTCGCGTATCGTCATTCACGACCGGATCAACGCGCGTCTGATTACCCCCGACGAAATCGGCGAACCGGCGCGGCTGGTGACCGGCGATCTCAGCTTCATCTCTATTCGGCTGGTGCTGCCCGCGGTGCGGGATCTGCTTGCGCCCGACGGCACGGCGGTAGTTTTGATCAAGCCGCAGTTCGAGATCGGTAAAGGGAAGGTCGGTAAGGGCGGTATCGTACGCAACCCCGAGCATCACCGTGAGGTGTTGAGCGATTTTGTGCGCTGGGCGCTGGAAGAGGGATGGGGCGTGGCCGGACTGGAATCCAGCCCCATTTTGGGCCGGGAAGGGAACCGGGAGTTCTTGGCGCACCTGGTTCCCGATTCGGTGCTAGGCTTACCTGCGGAGAGGCTGCGTGACACGATAGACCGTCTCACCATTCAGCTGGAATCAAACGAGGAGGAATCAGCGAGCGATGTCGGATAGCAACCGGATTGAACGGATCGCGGTGATCTATAACCCCGAGAAACCGCTGGCTGAGGACATCGCCGGACGGATCCGAAGCTTGCTGGAAGCCGATGGGCGAGCGGTGCAGGTGGTGCGGGACGCCCGGGACACGCCCCCGGGACCGGAGGCCGACGTTAGCCGTACGGAACGGATCGACGGCGCGGGCGCGGTGATCGTGCTGGGCGGTGACGGGACGTTTTTGGCGGTTGCGCGCGCGGTTGCGCTGTCACCGCGACCGATGCTGGGGATCAATCTGGGGAAGTTCGGGTTTCTTACCGAGACCGCGGTCAGCGACCTGGAAGAGGCGATCTCACATTTTCTGGCCGGTGATTTTGAACTCGTGCATCGTAGTCTGCTCGAGGTGACTGTGCTGCGTGGCGAGGCGGAGGAGACCTTCCGTTCGCTGGCGGTTAACGAGGCGTTGGTGACGCGGGCGGAAACCGGCCGGTTACTGCATCTGTCGCTCACGCACGGGCGGCATCCGGTGCTTTCCTATAAGGGCGACGGGTTGATCGTGGCCACGCCGACCGGTTCGACAGGACATTCACTTTCGGCGGGCGGGCCGATTCTCGAACCGGATCTGCGGGCGGTGGTGGTGACGCCGGTCTGCGCGCATTCGCTGTTTAGCCGTCCACTCGTCTTTCGCGGCGAGGATGTGCTGCGGTTGCATTTTCCCGAGGAGATGTACCGCGTCACCCTGACGGTGGATGGGCAGATCAACCATACCTGCGATGTGCGCGACGCCGTTTGTGTGAGGCGGGCACACACGATTCCGACGATCCAGTTTCCTAACCGTAGTTTTGCCACCACGCTACGTATCAAGTTTGGGCTTGAAGATCTCTTGCGCGAAAAGCGCCGATAACGGCAGTGTGTTTCCCCGTCGGCCGGTTCGCTACCAGTGTTCGTAGCGGGTGATCTGGTCGATATCCAGACGGGACTTTTCGGGGGCCGTGTCGGCCGGGTAGCCGAGGGTGAGCAGCTCCACAATCTCGACCCTTTCGGGGATGCCGAGGATGTCGCGGACTTGATCGGCATGGAACGCTCCGATCCAACAGGTGGCCAAACCCTCCGCCGTGGCCAAGAGCGTGAGGTGATCGATGATGATGGCGAGATCGATCGCGTAGGCAAACTGCCCGCAGGTCATTTTTCGGTTGTCGCCATCGGCGCAGCAGGCCAGCACGACCGGAGCCTTGCCGACGAACTCCTGATTGCAGGCGGCGGTGGCGAGCTTGGCGCGGGTTTCGGGGTCGCGGACGACGACGAAACGCCACTCTTGGATGTTGCGTGCGGAGGGGGCCATGCGCGCGACATCGAGCAGACGCCGTAACGTGTCCTCATGGATGCCACGATCTTGATACGAACGGCAACTGTAACGGGCGCGAATCGCTTCGACAACATCCATGGGAATACCTCCGGTGGCAGGCCTTCGATCTGTTTGAAAGGTAACGGTGCGAAAAGGGCTACGCAATGCCGCGTGGAGCGGTTCAACTCGCGGGTGGGTTCTTGTCGACGTAGGCCTGCCAGAACTCGAACCACCAGACGAGAGCGCGCCAGGAACCATGAGGCTCGAAGAGCGCCTCGACCTCGCGGGGTTCCGGTTTTCGACCGTCGAAATAGTGCTCGCGGCAGTAGTTGATCACCGCGCTGTCGACGGCTAGACGGTCGTAATGACCGGCCATGCAGAGCAGGTAATGCGCGGTCGCCTTGCCAATGCCTTTTACCCGTGTGTACGCCTTAACCAGCTCGTCGGAATCCATGCGGCCTTCCGCTACGCGCAGGGCCTGGGGATCGAGCGCGCCAGAGGCGGTCTCTTCGGCGAGGGTGTAGATGTATTGCGCGCGGTACCCGGCGCGGACCTCGTCGATCAGGAAACCTAGGCCCGCGTCGAGAATCTCTTGTGGTGTGGGGAAACTGTGGAGCTCCGGGCGGCCGGGATGGCTGGGCGCGAGGCTGGCCAACTTGTGCATCATCTTTACGGCTTGTTTCCAGGCGATGTTGGTGCCGCAGATGCCTTTGACCATGTCGGCGAAAAGATCGCTGCCGCGCACGATGCGGCCCGCACCCATCTTGGGGATCTTCTTCAGCTGCGGTTGTTTGCGGCAGATGCGGTGGAACGCGCTGAGGTCTTCATTGAGCCGTAGTACGCTCTCGACGCGCTTTTGCAGCTCGCGTTTGACCGGGCTTGTGTTGCGTGGTCCTTGGGTTTCGACGTTGAGCACGATGGGTGTTTGTTTGGCGTTTACTGTCGCTTCGTCTTCGCGTATGGCGAGAAGATAGAGTTCGTCTTCGATGCGTTCGGCGAGGTAGAAAGTCTGTGTCGACTCTTCCCATTCCATGGGGGGGACCTCGCACCAACCGTGGGAGATGACGGTGGAGCGGAGCCGGAACGGGGTCTCGATTTCGTGAGTCCAGCGTGAGCGTTTCATGACCTCAGGGTACCGGTTTCCGAGCTACGGTGCACGAAACGGCTTTCGGATCGCGCTCTTGCTGGATACGTCTAAACGAATACGCTGTGTGGGTCTCACAGGCGTTGCTGCCGTGAGACAATCGAGTGGAAAGCGGGTCCGGAAGAGAAGCGATGATGGATATCAAGACGGAATACGAGGCGTTGAAGAAGCGGTGTTGGAGCCGCTCGAAGAAAGCCGAACTCATCGAGGGCTTGCGCGTCCTGCAGCGCCAGGCGAAAAGAGAGAACGCCGATGCCTGGCGGCTGTTTCTGAACGCGAGAATTGCGGATGAGGAGGAGCGCTGGGACGACGCCTTGACTGTCCACGAGGAGCTGATTCCTCGTTTTATCGACTCGACCGACGCGCAGGAACGTTTTGTGACTGCCTGCGCGCTGATCAACAAGGGCTACGTGCTTGGGCAACAGGGCAAGCCGGACGAGGGAATCAGGGCCTACGACGATGTGGTGAAGCGGTTTGGAGAGGCGAAGGAACTCGAACTCAGAGAGCGGGTCGCGACGGCGCTGGTTAATAAGGGAATTGCGCTGATAAAGCAGGGCAAGCCGGACGAGACGATCCTGGTCTCTAACGATGTTGTGGAGCGGTTTGGGGAGGCGGAGGAAACCGCGCTCAAGGTGCAGGTCGCGAAGGTGTTGATCAACAAAGGAGTCGCGCTTGAAAGGCAGGGCAAGCCGGATGAGGCGGTCAAGGTCTATGACGATGTAGTGGAGCGATTTGGGGAGGCGGAGGAAATAGAGCTCAAGGAGCTGGTCGCTTGGGCGCTGGTCAACAAGGGAATCACGCTTGGGCAGCGGGGGAAACCGGATGAGGCGATCAAAGTCTTCGAGCAGGTTGTGGAGCGGTTTGGGAAGGCGGAGGAACTCGAATTCAGAGTGCAGGTCGCTAGGGCGTTGATCAACAAGGGCTACGTGTTTGGGGAACAGGGGAAGCCGGATGAGGCGGTCAAGGTCTATAACGATGTTGTGGAGCGGTTTGGGGAGGCGGAGGAACCCGAGCTGAAAGTGGTGGTTGCTCGAGCGGTGGTATACAAGGCGGAAACGCTTGTTAC
>CAYTDF010000379.1:0-5481 GCA_964436365.1 uncultured bacterium
CGCAACAGAGCGTTCTGCGTTCCGAACGAGGTGAAGTACTGAAGCATCGCCATACCACCCTTCAGGAAGGAGAGGTTGTTGCGATACGACGTCGGCTCATCCATCGCGCTCACGTCGGCCGATATCCGCGGCAGCCAAACATTGAACAGAAACTGGGTCGGGTCTTCGATCAGTTGATCGTATTCATCCGGACGCATAAACGCTTCGTTTTCAGGGGGTTCTCGATACTGAAAGCCGGTATCCGCAGGAATATCGATCCCGGGAATGCAGTAATACTTCGTCCCGATGGCCTGGGTCAGCCCGGTCCAAACATAGACCATATTGCCAACCACCGCGTCCCAGTCGAAGTCGGCCGCGCATTTACGCGTTGCTGCGAATGCTTTCTCATAATCATGACTCAACTCTTGGCACGTGCACCCGGCGTACTTGCCAACGAACTCGGCAACAAACGGACGGATCGGGATCCGGTCGGGCTTTTCGTTCCGCATGGCGGTGACGTAGCGTGTGAGCCGTTCGGAGTAGAGCTGCTCCATATCTTGGGCCATTGGATCGGGTTGCCTTTCTCACTCGTGTTGATGGGCGTGGGGCGTCTCGTAAGAGTTCCTCCCCGGTAGCACGCACGAAGTGCCTGCGAGGGCCGGGCACTCAGTCTCTTCCAACCGGCAATAGATCTTCGGAGACACTTGAAAACCCCTTAGCGGTCATTTCAACCAAGACCGATTCGAAAGTCAATCCTATGGACAAACAGACGGGACACGCGAGCGGACTAGAGATGCGTTCTTGCAAGCCGGAACCCGATCGTATCGGACTTGGTTCGCGGTTCGAAACCGTATCGTTTGGCGCACCGGACCAACGCGGGGATGTCCCGGCAGCACGAGCCTCGAACCACCTGCTCTTTACCCCCATGGGGGCCTCGCGGGTCGATCTGCGGCTCGCTCCGGTAGGGACCGTAACGATCCTGGCACCATTCCCACACGTTCCCCAACATATCTTGAAGCCCGTACGCGTTTGGGAGTTTGTACGCGACCGGCTGAATGTGGCGACCCGAGTTGTCGCAAAACCACGCGTAGTCGCCGATCTCCAATTCGCTCACGTCGTCCCCCCAGTAGTGCTGCGTCTTGGTGCCCGCGCGGCAGGCATACTCCCACTCCGCCTCCGTGGGCAGTCTGAAACCCTTATCCTGTTGCGTACGAAGCTTCTTGAGAAACTCCTGACAATCGTACCACGAGACACGCACCACCGGGCAATCGTCCTGGTCGTACTCCATCGAGGTCGCGCGCATCACCGCCATCCATTGGGCCTGCGTGATCGGCGTCTTGCCCACCCAGAACGGCTTCGTAAGTTCAACGCGGCGCTGCGGGGTCTCGTCCTTCGCGATCGTGATGCCCACATCCTGCGTTCCCATCGTGAAGGATCCCGACGGGACGAAACAGAAGTCGATTTCAAGTCCCCCGGGCAGCGAGATCGACATCTCGTCACCGGCCTGAGGCTCCTCCACCGTCGGAGTCGAGCGCAGCAGCGACGTTACGGGAGGCTGCTCGCCTCCCTTCGACGCCAACGGATAGAGCCGCGACACGGCTTCCTGCTCGTCGAGCGACGCCGGATCACCCTCATCGCCGCCGCCCACGTCGTCGGGAGCCGGTCCCTTGAAGCTCAGCAGTTCCTCACGTTGTTCGATAATGATGTCGTGAAGTTCCAACAGACGCCGGACCAGAACCCGCAACAGACGTTTCACCATCGCAGGATCCGATTCGAGGATGACATCCATACGTTCCTGCGAAATCGGCACCAATGTCGTCGGTTTCGACGCTTTGACCGAGGCCATGCGCGGCTGGTCGCCAATGATGGCGATCTCACCCACGATCTCGTTCGGACCGATTCGGGCGAATGGCACTTCCTTGCCGTCACGGGTGTGGTGGACGAGCAGCTCTCCCTCCTCGACCAGATACGCGCAGTCCGCCTCGTCACCGGTGTGGAATAGATAATCCCCGGTTTGGAGGCAGGTCTTCTCGATGCCTTTCCCAGCCATAACCATAACCTCGCGAAACTCATGTCCACCGTGTGGACGAGGAATTTCCCTGCATTCGAATCCTACACGCCGCTCTAGCATAATCCCTTTGGCCACGCCGTTCGACCTTTTGTGGGCTAGATCGACCAGCTGTCACGACCGACTTACCGGGCGGGCCTCCCGCGTGTACCCTGCGTTGTTAACACAACTGCAAAACCGGTAGGGAGTCACCATGTTCACGAAAAAAAGTTCAATCACGTCAGTTTTGGGGGCGCTAAGCCTCGCCACCTTCATTTGGATTGCGGTATCGGCCCCATGCCCGGCCAGCGCCGAAGATCCACTCTACACCCCTCAGAAACTCCCCAGCGAACTAGGCAAGACCTGGGCCGAAATCGACGGTGAGGTCTACGGGGCCAAGCCGGACGAGACCGGTCCCATCGGCGGCGGCGAGGGCTACACCCGCATCGTTACTTCCGGCGAGTCCACCGTCACCAACGCGGCCGAGCTGATCGAGGCTCTCGCGAAAGCCAAACCCGGCCAGACCGTCTACATTCCCGGCGAAACCGAAATTGAACTCTCCGTCCGTGTACGTTCCGAGAAGTTCGTCCTCAAGATCCCCGAAGGTGTCACCCTGGCTGGAAACCGGGGCGCGAACGGCTCCCAGGGGGCTCTGATCTACAGCGACGAGTTTCTAACCCGGCCTCTGATTCAGCCGGAAGGCCCCAACGTGCGCGTCACTGGCCTACGCCTACGGGGCCCCGACCCCAAACTCCGGATGGACCTGCACAAGCGTTGTTTCAGCAAAGGCGGTCCCGGGCACGAGTTGTACTACAAGTTCCCCACCTCCGACGGCATCGTCTGCGACTTTGACGGCCTAGAGATCGATAACTGCCAGATATACGGCTGGAGTCACGCCGCGATCTATCTGCGCAAGGGCCGCGAACATCGCGTCCACCACAACCACATCCATCACAACCAGCGGCACGGTCTGGGTTACGGCGTCTCCCACAACACTTCCAGTTCGGTCATCGAGTACAACCTGTTCGACAACTGCCGCCATGCCGTCGCCGGAACCGGACGGCCGGGCAACAGCTACGAGGCCCGGCACAATGTCGTGCTCGAACGCGCCAACGGGCATCTATTCGACATGCACGGTGGCCGCGACCGCAAGGACGGCACCGATATCGCTGGGAGCCGGATGGCCATTCATCACAACACCTTCACCGCCACGCACGTCCCCGCTGTCCTGATCCGGGGCTTGCCCGAGGAGATCGCGCAGATTCATCACAACTGGTTCTACCTCCCCGAACCGGGCAAGCGCGTCATCGGATCCGACGGCAGGACCAGTGTCCACGACAATGTTTACGGCCTCGATGCCTCAAAGAAGGAAGAGAAATACCCGTTCGAGACTGCGGAACAGTAGCTCCGTGTTCCCGAGTGCCTGGCGCGACAGCGACAGGTGTATCGAGGGGCGCGGGGAGTTACGAAAAGGGCTAAACGTGTTCAGTGTTCCCGAGTGCCTGGCGCGACAGCGACAGGTGTATCGAGGGGCACGGACGTAACGCGCGTGTTCAAGATGGAGGCACACAAGTGCCAACGGACAACAGGGAGAGCACTCCCGTCACTGAGGAGATCGAGACAGGTCTTTCGGTCAGGCATTGGCTCTCGCACCACAAAACCTACGTAGCCCTGGCGCTGCTTGTTGTGTTGCTCGTCGTGGCTATCGCGTGGATGTTTCCCCAACGCCCATACGGTATCGACACCACGCCCTGCGAAACCTTCGGTTTGTCACCGGAAGAGAAGAGAGACTATTGGCCGCCACGGATTGTTCCTCTTCGCGGCACGCCTTACATCTACTGTGAATTTGACCGGGGAGGACGCGTATGGAGTAGCGTGGATTCAGACTACGATGTGGACACAATCGGCATCCTCGTCGACACCCAAAGCGGCAAACGCCTCCTCCGCCTTTCTTGGCACAACGCTCAGAGATTCCGGTACATCTACGTGGTAAGGAATTTGGCATCCGGGTACCCCGTGCTCGCCTCAAACGATCGGCCCGGCCTTCTCCTCTCCAGCACCCGGGACCGCTGGGACGGCATCCTCCACTCCATCGGCCTGAATTTCCATAATAAAGAGTATTTGTTCATTGACCTTAAGGGAAAGGTCGAAGGAGTCACAGATGCGGACAAAGAGTTTCCGGGTTGGAACGCTACCAGCCCCGTGATGAACGATATGCCTTTCTTGGATGGACCGGTTTACAAGCAACTGATGGAGCGGGACAACCGCCGTGTATTCGCCTGCGTCCACACCAGAGAAGGCAGACAGTTCCGCTTCTACGGCGACGACACCCTGCTCTTCTATCTCGATGGCACACTCCGCACCGTCAAACCCAACGGCACGAACGAAAAACAGATTTTCCCGCACCCCACCCCCAAAAAAGAAAGCCCGCTTGCTCAATAGGTGCGTTGCACGTCATACTAGACTCTCAAGCCGCTGACAACTACATGCCTGCTACATAGTTTCATGAGGGAAAAGCACAGATGCCAGAGAATACTCCCAACGCACCGAAATACGACAAGCCCAAGATACTCCTCGTAGACCTGCCGTATGACTGCACGAATGCATTGGCAGAGAAGGGCTACAACGTAGAGTCGGGCACGTTGGGCCGACCGTACAATGTAAGCGCAGTCAGTAAGTACGTCATATCTTCAGATATGACAACGAGACGTCTGGCCGCTAATGAAGACAGCTATTGCCCGGTAATCTCTTGTGCTCCTCCGCCAAATCATGCTGAGCGAGAGGTTCTATTCATCAATCTGGCGCAAAAGGAAGAACCTGTGGGAAAAGTGAACGCCAAATGTCCGGATTCAGCAATTGATATGTGGGTAGCGTCAAGCCCAGGGTACGTTGATCGACAGCCACTCACTGCTTTCGGCCTACAAGCAGATTTCGAGCGTATACTTAGGGCCGGTGGCGTGTTCGTTGTAGCTGCAGGTAGGCTGCGACAACAAACGGTCGCGCTTGGCCATCTAAGAAGTTCACGTGTTACACTCATGGCGAGTCACACGCCAACGAATTGGTCCTTCCTTGAGGTACTCGCTGACGGCTGTTTGGAGATTATGCAGGACAGCGGGAACGAGCTAAGCCCCATTGCCGATCCTGAAACGTTCTGCGGGGTTAGGGATTTTCTGGCAAGACATGCAGACAGTGCTTCGTTCGACGTGTACATTTCTCCAAAGGAGAAGACATGGGATCATTTCACTCCGCTAGCCCAAAACAAGTATGGGAAATGTGTCTCAGCACTAATCCATTTCCCAAACCACAAAGGCAAGATTCTCATTCTACCTCAGTTCGAGAACATGCCGGAAGTTGTCACAGACCTGGTTGAGGGTGTTCTACCTGTCCTATCACCTCATCTCTGAGTATGTGCCATAGTTAGTTGAATTTGAAGCGGCTCCCAACCTCTGGTTGAA
>CAYTDF010000380.1:0-5468 GCA_964436365.1 uncultured bacterium
ACCACCCAGAGTGTGGCGCCCTGTCCTCGAACGAACTCGATGATTTCCTCGCTAACGACATCGGGTGGCACATTCCAGCCCTGTCTCTGAGCAACGTAGTGATTGACCGGATACGAAAAGTGCGACCACTCGTTCGTGAAGATGACGCGATCCGTTTTGGGGCAGGATTCTCGAATCTTCTGCCCCAGTTGAACAAGGTGTGGATTGTATTCATAGATGTCAGGACCGTGGGGCTCAGGTGAGGTGAGAGATTTCAAGCCTGCGATGGAACCAGTCAGGAGGATGAGAGGGCCCAGAATTGCCGAAAGGAATGAATAACGCGGTCGGCTGGCGAAGTGGTCGGAGACCCACGCCGTGCCTTTGTCGATGGCATGCCCCACACCCACCGCCACAACGGACGAGAAGATGGAGAAATAATAGTAGTGGCCGTAAACGTAGTGATTGGGGTCCATGACGCGGCCGGAGGCGATAAGGCGCTGCTCGACACCGTGGGCTTCAGCGGTTACAAAAAAGAAGACGAAATAGCCGACCAGCCACCATCGACTCACGACCGAAGTATGCGCGAGCTCCCATAAGCCGTAAACAAGAAAAGGAAGTAGAGGCAGTGGGCAGATGAAGTTCCTAACGAAACTGGCCATCGAATCCAACCAGAAAGAGGGCATGAAAAGAAGCCCCACCATCTGACTCAACCTGCCAAAGAATCCGCCGGGCCTGTAAATCGCAGTACTGTAGGTTTCGGGTGGATCGGCAAAGACCGGGAAGCTCTGCCAAGCACCGTTTGTGAGATTCATGTGCGCCAGCCACATGCCGATCCCCATGGCAACAGCGGTCATGAGCAAGACAATCCGGCGGTCACCCCACCAAAACACGCCCAGTGTCCGCCAAGAGCAGGCAACAAAGGGAAAAATCAACATCAGTCCGTAGGGGCGGATGGTGTTGGCCAAGATCCATAACAGGCCACCCAGCCAAAGATATGAGCTTCTACCGTCCGTATCCCGCCACGCGAGAAAGCATGCGAACGCACCGCTGAGCAGAAGAATCCACAATGAATCGTCCATCACGACCCGGCCCATGATCACGGAGAATGGGAGTAACAGGAATGTGACGGCGGCCCACATCCCAGCGCGGGGGGAGCCGCAGAGGCTTTTTCCAATATTGTGAAGCGGCCACGCGGTCAACAACGAGCAGCCGATGGTGACCAGGCGCGCCAGCTCAACACCCGGAGCCACGCCAAGCGACTTCGCCAGACCGACGACGATAATGTGGTACACCGGAAACTGCCAGAAAAAAGCGATTTCTGGCGACCACGCGGGTTTTGACCAGAGGAGTGCAGTTGGGCCCTGCTCCCAGATCGCCTGGATCAAAAGCATGGCCTGGCACTGTTTTACCTCATCGAAATCCAGGGGTGGCGAGCCTAGATTCCATGACCGGAGCAAGCCGCCAATACCAACGGCGAAACAACAGAACAGAATATGACGGTTCGTGGTCATAGGTTTCATCCGCAATTGGGACCCCTACATAACCGTTGCGGGATCGTCCTGCTCTCGGTCCCCGCGTCTGTGGCGTCCGGCCGCGAGGAAGACGGGAATACCGACAGGCCCTTGTTTCTTGAAGGGTAACTCTTTTTCGAGAGGGCACCAAATGATTATCAGGATGCTCCGACGGGCGAATTAAAAAAGGGACCGGGATGTACAATCCCGGCCCCTTGGCTTTCGGTTATTGTTGACTACCTCTCAGCAAGGACTAGTCCATTGTTGGGAAGGCACCGCTGGCGGCGACATTTGCACCACCACTCGGGTTCGACGCTGCGCTGAAGACTTCAGGCAGTTCCACCTTCGGCAGACGACCGAGTACGCCATCACCAATGCCAGCCTCGTCGAAGTAGAAGATGGTGACATCAGACTTAGAGACCGTTCCACCCACCGAAATACCGCGGGTGATGATGATCTCGTCCTTGTCATCGCCATCCAAGTCGGCGACTGCAACGCTCATGCCACCACTCGGGTTCGTCGCACTGCTGAACAGTTGCACCGAGATGTTACCGCCAGCGCCGCTGTTGTCCTTCATGGCAGCGAAACTTCCATTTGCGAAGTCGCCATCAGTGAAGGTCGGTACCAGCACTGAGAGTTTGCTGTTGCCTAGAGCTGCAGCATCCGTCGGATCCGGTGTTGAACTGACAACCACGATCTCAATATTGCCATCGCCATTCAGATCACCGGCCGCCATACGCATTGCACCAGATGGGTTGGAGGTCGGTCCGAAGATTTGCTGCTTCGGTGACCATACGATATCCCCACTCGGAATCGCCGAGGTCGTGCTTTGGCTACTGGCGTTGGCTATGTCCATAGCCTGCAACCAGTTGCCTTCAAGACCGGCGCCGATGTTAAAGTCAACTTTCGAGGCAACCGACGCGACCACTTCGTCGAATCCATCACCGTCCAGATCAGCCGTTATGACGTCAACACCATTACTCGGGTTCCCAAGCTGACTGGCTCGGAAGGAGTTGGCATCGATGTTTGCGAACGTTCTGTCCGATTGCACAGGGCAGATTCTCATGAACGATGAGGCGTCTGCGCCCTGGATTACGATGGCTTCATCGGTGGCATCGCCGATCAGGTTACCCGCAGCGACGCGGACCTCACCGGTCTGGTTGTTATCGAAGCTCGTTGGATGTTCGAACGGGAACGGAACCATCGAACTAACGTCGTTTGCGATAGCGAGCGGATCGACCGCAACCACGCTACCAGGAGCATGTGTCAGGCCCAAATCGCGCCGTCCATAGCCCAAGAGTACTGAGGCAAGGCCGTCGCCACTGAAGTCGCCTGACCTTGTGAAAACCTCAGCTGTCGAACTTGTGACTTGCAGGAACGCCCTCTGTACCGTGCCATCAGGATTGAGGACCATGAAGCCAGGATTCGGCGACCCATGCTTTGTGGCCACAACAATACCAGTGGTCGGTGTCGCCACATCGCCAGCCACCACTGCCTGAACCGTGACCGCCAGATCGGCGGTAGCGGTCTTAACCGATGTACCGGAAGTCGCTGTGAAGGTCACTGTGTACGGACCGACCGCACTCGAAGCGACCGTGTACGTGTTGATCAGCTGATTTGCAGCACTCAACGTTGAGTCCTCGGTTATCGTGAGGCCAGCCACGTCCGCAACTGTCAGTGACGTGATTGTCGCGGTGTCGGCATCGTCCACAGTAACGGTAACCGTGTCCGAAGAACCCTCGTCGAAGGTGAGCGAGGTCGGAGCCAAGGTAATAACAGGCGCAACAACATCGGTCACTGTGACGATGAGCGGAACCACGCGGAGCGTGCTGACCTGTTGCGATTCGGAAACACCAACCACGATGTTGGTCGCGACGCTCGCCGCCAGATCACCGACCGTGATGGTGAAGTTACCGGCGATCAGACCGAACGGATCGGCTGACGTCTGCGTAAAGGTACTCACCGTAATACCTGTTGTCTCTTCCTGCAAAGCAGGAGCTGTGAGGATCAGCAAGGAACCGTCTGGATCCTCAGCAACCAAGTCGACAGTCAACGTGCTGTTTGGATCAGCGTCGATTCCTGGGTCGTCCAGGATTGTCACGCTACCGATCGACAATACGATTGTCGGCGGCTGGGCAACGTTGATGAGCTCGAGGTCCACGGACAGCGCGGTCGCTGCAGGAATGTCGTCAGCATCAACATCACCATCGACATCGGAATCGACCGAAGCCGAAGCGTTGAGCACGAGCTGGAACGGGTCCGCTACCGTGTCGATGTTCAGCGACGCGAAAGCGGAAGGTGTGAAGGTGATGCTTCCGATGATTGAACCGTTGCTCTGAACGGCCTTGCTGTAAGCAACGTCGCCGTACTGGCTGTCAATCGCTTCTGTGATGTCGAGGAGGTCAAACGGACCACCATTCATGTCAGTTGCCTGTACGTGAACCTCAACGACAGACTCTTCAAGAACTCCGGCAGTGAGGGTCAAGCCAACGGTGCCAGCGCCATCCACCTGCGTGTATGCGGCAGCCGCGCCATCAACTTCAACGCCGAGGATCGTGACCGTCGGCAGAGCCGCGGCCTGGGTCACACGGACGATCAGTCGGGTTGTCGCATCGGCAATAGAGTTAGCCGTATCGAGAACACCGTCTGTCGCCTTAAGAATGACGTCAAACACCGCAAACGTGGGCTCACCGGTCAGTCCGATTGCAGGTGTGTCAATGGCCGTGTAACCCGGGACGAAGACAACATTCGCACTCAGCGTTCCACCCGTTCCAGTGACTCCGGAAAGGTCCGATCCACCGTTGAACGTCGCACTTTGCTTATTGGTCGCAGAGAACATATCCCCACTCGGGATCAGGGTGATTGTGTCAGCCACGTTGCCGTCTGTTCCGACGGTCGTGATCGTGATCGTGTCACCCTCATTGATTTCGATTGTAGCTTCTTGGACACCATTTGCGGCATCCTCAACGATCGTCAGCGGAATATTAGCGGCATCGCCGTCCGCTGCGGTCGCTGCGAGTATCGGATTCGCGTTGACGTGGATGTAGACGGAAGCGGACTGAATCGTCTGTCCCGTATCCGAACCCGTCACACTAATCACCACGTCGCCCGCGCCGACTGTCGGATCGAAGCTTGCTGAGACATTCGCCGTGCTTGTGTCGAGCCCAGTCACAACAGGACTGCTAACTCCAGCAACCAGGTCGCCGTCTGCGATCACACCAACGCCCTTAACACCGCCGAGGTCGGTAATGGCCGCAGTGATGTCATATGGGGAGCCAGTGATTGGCAGAACGATCGGGGCGACTGCCGAGCCGTTGCTCGGGGAGTTTGCGTGGGTGATTGAGATGTCAGGTTTGCCGTCGTACTGGTAACTGGCGGCAGGCTTCGTCTGAGCGTTGTTTCCAACTGTGTCCGTCGCGCTGATCACGAACTGCATATTGTCACTGCTGGGCGCATCGGCTGCGCTTGGCATTATGAACGTGTAGATCGCGAAGAACGAACTCGGACTACCAGTTGAAAGGTCGTTGTCCAATACACCCTTAATACCACCAGGCGCACTGTCAGTCGGTAGGCCAGGCGCGTAAAGCGTTAAGTCACCGAACTGGTTGCTCAGGATGTCAGTAGGTACATCAATCGGCTCTGTAAAGCTGAAGCTCACGCGGATGATTGATTCGGCCGCGATGGCTGCATCATTACTGATGGTAACCGGGGTGTCGCCACTACTCACTGTGACGGGCGTACCAGCGACGCCACCGGAGTAAGGCGTGAAGGTACCATCGAGCAGATAAGCCACGAGCGAATCAGGATCGATGTACGGTGCCGTATTATCGACTCCGACCGCATTCGGCGTGCCCAGGGCCGCGTCCTTGTTTCCGGCATCATCCTGGAAGTTGTAGCTATCAATGGTGCCAGCCGTGTAACGATCAGAGGACTGGTTCACCTTGACCGTCCAGGTGACTTGCCACTGCGTCTCACTGC
>CAYTDF010000381.1:0-4428 GCA_964436365.1 uncultured bacterium
TTTCGAAACGCGGCGCTGAAATAACCGTAGTCGGTTTCGGTGAGATGGGGTTCGGCCTTCTCGATATCCCGGATCGAAGCGTCGATCAGTCTGATCGCGCGCTTCTTTTCCTCGATGGTCTTCCTCATGGTCTTTATCGTCGGGTTGATCTGCTCTTCGGCGGCCGGAATCAGTTCGGGTTTCCAACGCCCCTGCACGTCACGGCAGAACCGCGCGTGCATGACGCGGCTGCCATCCATGTAACTCAGACTCCGCAAGCGACAGGAATACTGGAAGGCTTTGAAGTCGAGCGTAAAGAACAAGCGGTTGGCGATCTCATTGCTGCGCTTGAGAGCCGAGACGATGTGTGGCGCGGCATCGGGGCCGTATTTACCCGTAGCCCATTGCATCCATAGCGGGTCGAGGTCGACGTCGGGATTCTTGGCAAGGGCGGCGAAGGCGACGGCGCTGAACTCATTCGCGGAACCATAGGCATGGCCGCTCCAGTCCACACGCCCGATAATCCCCGCCGCGTTCTGCGAGCGAGCGTACTGGATCTCCTGTTGCAGGAACTCCGCGCAGACCCACGGCACATAGAGATCGCCGTGGTACTGCCCCGCGAGATCGTACTCGACGATCTGGCGGTGCGGGGCGACCTTGCCAATGAAAGGATTGGAGGGGAAGTTTTGATACCAATCGCCCCAGTTGACCTTCGACATGATGATGATCTCTTCGGGGATTTCTCGGAACGCGTCCAGCATCCAGTCGTAGTCTTCCGGTATCCACGTGAAAGTCCGCAGGATGACGTCCTTCCCCCGCGGTTGCATGATGTTGTTGATCTCCTGCGCCATTCTGACGAAGCGTTCGGCGGGGTCGAGCGGCGATATGACAAGATTGTCGTCGTCAATAGGAACGCGAGTTTCTGTCAGCGTGACGACCACGCCGTCGAGTTCGGGGAGCAGCTCCAGCAATTTCTCGTAGCGGGAGCCCATCCAACGCCAAAACTCATCGCCATCGGCGGCGACCTTTCCGCCCTTCATGAAGCGTTCCGGCACGTCATCTAGTTCGTGCGTCCAGACATAAGCCTTGATGCCGTGTTCGTGCATCAGGTCGATCAGTTCACGCACGTCACGGTTGCGTTCGGGTTCTTCATACTCCGCGAGCTGCATACCGATTCTGTGGCAGAGCTGGATGTGATTGATGCCTTCCTTCGCGGCAACCGGAATGATCTCGCGAAGATAAGGCATGTTGTAGTCGAGCAAGACCCAGGCCCGTATATCGAACTCCTCATTCGCCGTTTCGGCGGTTGTCGTGAGGGTCACACTCGACAAGATCGCGGCGGCAATCACCACCCATTTGACAGATAGAATCGTCTTCATAGAACCCACTCCTATGTCCACCACGGGGACGTTTCAAACACCAACAACCGTATAAATAGATACGCCTCGACGCCACATAAGCCGTCAGAGCGGATCAAGCGTCCACAGCGGGGAACAGTCTATCGGCTCGGCGATAGATCTTGAGAAACGACCGGCCCGCCCGAACCGCCGAGTTCCAATCGGGCTCTCTCCGATCCCAGTCCTGCCAAAGTTCGATCAAGAACCGGAGCACCTGCGCGCCTTCCCAATCGCCATGGGTCGACAGAAAGGTCTCGATCGATTCGACTCTTGGATTGACGTAGACGCCCTTCAGGTTGAGGACGTTCTTGACCAGCGAGAACATGCTTTCACACAAAGCGAACAGGAGAATGTCGGCCTTGTCCTCGCCGGTGATCTCTTGCCCCAGAGCGAGCCCGGTTTCGTCGGCGTTGAGCGCCCGTAGCGCCTCGGCCTCCGACTTCGCCTTGAGCACCGGAACGAGATTCTCGATCTTGGCTCTCGTAGTCTGCCATGCTCCCGGCGCTTCGGCCGTCAGGATACCGGCGTTCCCCTCGCGATTCGGATAGAGATCGTGGGTGATGAGGCCCCGCTTGTAGGCGCTCTTGATCAACTCCATGTAGTCGTCGAGCCGCACGTATTCAATATCGTACTCTTCGAGTTCGGTGACGATCCGCTCCATTCGCTCGAGACCGACGGAGATATTGGCCAAGCAGTAGATGAAGAGCGGCCGGTTGGGGTTGGCGTCGATAAAGTTCTACATCGTGGCCACATCGTCCTTGTCGGGAATATGCAGACCTTCGCCACAGAAAACGTAGGGTTTGTCCTCGAAATCGTAGTGCGGCTCGAAGGCGGATTCACCCATCCCGCGCACGTACCCGACACAGTTGTCGAGTTCTTCTTTGAGTATCGGGTTGAACCAAGGCAAATCGACTTCTTGCCAGTTGGTGTCGTCGTTCCAGTTCGTGACGTTGACGATCTCCAGACCACAGCGCTGCATGTAGTGCTTGCTGTAACGCAGGAACTTGCGCGGGTTTTCGTGCATGTGGGTGTAGGTGTAACCCGCCCCGCTGGGCCCGGCGATCATGTAATCGTGGGGATTCATGTGATCGAGATAGTGCCGATAGACGGCGGGAGCGATGTCGGCAAACAGAGGCAAGACGCCCCAGGCAACCGGGAATGTGCCGCGTCTGTTCTTACCCCAGTTCCAGAGTTGCAGGCTGTTCATGACCCAGAGCGAATCGCCGTCGCTCATCATGAAAGCCACGTAGATCTTGTTTTTTTCAGCCACACATTTCCGCTTCGGGGGCTTCTTCTGCGGAGGGTAGGGTTCGGTTCCGGCGCGGAAGCCGCCGTGCACGGAGAGGTTGGGCATGCCGAGCGCACAGATGGTGTAGGCGCTTTCGCGCGACGCGCGCGCGACGGCCCAATGTTCATGGTCGCGCGTGCAGTGCCAGCCCCAAACGCCGGAAGGAAACTCAAGTCCGGCACAGATGCGGCTGAAGAGCCGATACTCGCGCCTTTGACGAAACGCGGCGGAGAGATCGAAGGTGAAGGCTTTGTTATGGACGAGGAAATCGCGGATCGAGGTCTCGCCGCTGGGGAAGATCGGAAAGTGCGTACACTGGGAGCCGACAATGTGTTTCGAACATCTCGAAAAAAGGTCATCGAAACCCCATTGGTATGCTTCAACACGGTCCGTCCAACGCCCACGCAGATCCTGCCGCTTCTCAAGCCCAACTTCGCGGACAAGCGATTCGTGTTCGGGGAGCACGACCATCCAGTTTTCGAGACTTCCCCAGGTCTGAGCGATGTTGACCGTGTCGAGCATCTCGGGATCGGCGACGATGTAGCCATCTAGATCGGACTTGAATCGATCCAGAAGAACGCGGAAATCGGTTACGTCGTCACAGGTGAACGAGTGCCCCGCAGCCTTGTAGTTCGCGAGCCAATCGACATCCTTACGTGAGTACGCGAGATAAATCCGTGGTTCCACGCGATTGACCAGCCCCTGAAAGATCGTCGCCATGCAGTCCAGCAACCATTTCGTCTTGGGGTCGTCGGCCGGGTTAAAAGTCTTCAGGTTGGAAAGTTCGAATCGCAGCAGACTCGTGGGCTGCTTCACGTGCGCGAAGATGTCGTACTCCTTAGGGAGGTCCGCATACCCTCTCGGCGCATGCGCGCATCCCGTGAAACCGAATGGGATGCCGATAGCACCTCCCGCCAGAGCACAAACTTTGCTGAAATCCCGTCGATCTAGAGGTGAATTCATAACGCTTTCCTTTCTGAATGGCCGTTCAACAGAACCGTGATTCCAATCCTACGATAGCCGAACCGCGAGCGGGTCTCAATGTGCAAAACAGTCAATCCGGCCGAGACCTGTCAAGCGACGGAGAATTGCGCATCCGGAGTTCGTCGCGTACAGTTGGTGTGAGGTGCCACGAGTGGATCGGAAAAGGTCACACACCAACCGCCTTCGCGCGTGCTTGATCCGGCCGTGGATCGAGGATTTCAGCGCATTCGATCTCTGGATGCGTCCGCTAGGCCTGCTGCGTCTAGCGACGATCCTGCGGCGGCTAGGTTTAGACGTTCGGCTGCTGGACTGCCTGGACCGGCATAGCCCGCTGCTGGAAGGTCTCGCTCCCCCCCCACGTCATCGTCTGAACGCCTTCGATTGCGGCCACCTTCATCAAGAGGAGATCGAGAAGCCGGAAGTCTTGTCATTCGTACCGCGCCGATACAAGCGCCACGGCCTCCCGCTCAAACGTGTAAGGCAATGGCTGGAGAATGAAGAGCCGCCGGATGTGGTTTTTGTCAGTTGCATGGCTACGTATTGGCACACTGGAACGAATCGGCTGTGCCGTTTGGTGAAAACGTACTGGCCGGACGTACCGGTTGTGCTGGGCGGTATCTATCCCCTGCTCTGCCCGGAGCACGCCCGGCGCGAATCCGAGGTGGATGTCGTCGCCGACCGGCCGGGCTGGGAAGCGGCGATATCAAGCGCTGCTCCGTTCTTGGGATCGCCGGACGAAAGAAGCATCGCAGAGGCGTGCGCCGAGCCTATCGAATCCGC
>CAYTDF010000381.1:4441-5459 GCA_964436365.1 uncultured bacterium
ACGACCTGCTGTCGAGCCACCAGTCGCTGCCTGTATTGACACGGTCGGGCTGCCCGTACCGCTGTACGTATTGCGCCAGCGGTGAGATCACACCCCGGAGCATCGCGTTCGCTCCGGATTGGGTCGTCGAACAGCTTGCCCGCGCGCTGCCAAGCGAGGGCGTAACGGATGTAGCGTTCTTCGACGACGCACTGCTCTTGGATCCCAGCCGCCACAGCAAACCGCTGTTTGAGACGCTGGCTCGCCACAAACTCCCGGTGCGATTCCACACGCCGAACGCTCTCCACATCCGCCAGATCGACCGGGGAATGGCGACACTGATGCGCCGGGCGGGTATGCATACCGTGCGCCTGGGTCTCGAATCGGACGACCCCGAGTTTCTGTCGTCTTCCGGTGGGAAAGTGGCGCTGGGGGATTTTTCCGCTACGATGGAGCATCTGAAGGCGGCGGGATTCACCGCGCGCGAAGTGGGCACGTATGTCCTGACCGGACTTCCCGGGCAGTCTCTGGAATCGGTGCGACGGGCAGCGCTGACGGTGCATCAAGCGGGTTCCGGGATCAATCTGGCACTCTATTCGCCAACACCGAAAACAGAGTTGTTCGACAAGTGCCAAGGATTTTCGTTCGATCCCGCGCAAGACCCGCTGCTGCAGAACGATTCGCTCACACCATGGCGCTCGACACTTTTCACCGAGACGGAGTTTCGAGAGATGCGCCACTGGGTCAATCACCTGAACGAACTCGCACGCGAGGGGCAAACCGCGCCGTGAATCGAGCGTCCTCAGGAGTGTGTCGGGATGCCCGTGCCCCTCGATACACCCTCACTCCGTTCGGGCACTCGGGAACACGGGATGCGGAGCATTGAATTGGTGTTCAAAGACCGGACACAGATTCACCAACAGACTCCTTGCCACTTCGTAAATGGAACGTCCTCAGCCGTAGATCGCTCTGGCCAAGTCGGTTGAGAGTATGTGCCATAGTTAGTTGAATTTGAAGCGGCTCCCAACCTCTGGTTGAA
>CAYTDF010000382.1:0-3206 GCA_964436365.1 uncultured bacterium
GAACTGCGTGTCCCCCCGAGCGAAACGGACACGGTGACGCTCAAAGCCGCACGGCTCTCCCCGGCGTGAGCCTAAACGACCATGAACAAACCGCTCTGCATCGTACAGTTCGCCTCGTCCAGCTCTTGGAATGGGGAAGCCGCGCATGTCGCCAGTCTGTGCCGTTCCTTGGCGCGAGAAGGCCATCACGTCATTCTGGCCTACCGTACGATACGTAAGAACCAACCGGTCACGTTGTGGGAAGAACGGATCGATACAATGCAAGTCGCGGAAAGCATTCCGTTGGCTCTAGACAGCGGTTTCTATCCCCGGCTCTTGCTTTCGGACCGCGCAAAGCTCCGCGAACGTCTGGCGCGCGAACCCCGGGTCGATGTTTTGCACACCCACCGTTCGCAAGACCATTGGCTGGCTGCCACGCTCTGGTTCGGCGCTTCCGCTGTGCCGCCGCTCGTACGCACGCGGCACACCACACACGGCTGGAGGCCGCATCTTCTCGACCGTTGGCTCTATTCGCGTACGGAACGCGTCTTTTCGACGTGCAAACGTATTGACGACGTTGTCGGTGGCTCGGGTTTGGTGCCCGAATCGCGCCGCGCAATCCTGCATGGAGGCGTGGATACGTCCCAGTTTCAGACGGATGTTTCCGGTTCACGTGTACGTAAGGAGTTAGGAATAGAGAGCAGTGACCGAGTCGTCACGGCCGTCGGGCATCTCGACCCGGTCAAAGGGTACGATGTTCTTATCGACGCGCTGCCGGATGTCTGCGCACGAATCCCCAACGTGCGCTTGCTGATCGTCGGTCAAGAAGGAAAAACCTCGTTCGCCGAGTTGAAGGCGCATGCCGCCGAGCGCGGCGTGGCGGAAAAGCTCGTGTTGACCGGCCGACGAGAAGACGTCCCGGAGATCATGGCCGCCACAGATGTCGGCGTAGCCTGCTCGCTGGGTTCTGAGGGCAACAGCCGGGTTACGTTGGAATACATGGCTATGCGGGTGCCGCTTGTAGCGACCGATGTCGGCGCGCTGCCGGATCTTGTGACCGATAATGAAACAGGTCTTTTAGTACCCCATGGAAACGCGCCCGTCTTGGCCGAACGGATCGTTGCTCTTCTAGAGGATACGGACCGCGCGGAGCGTTTCGCCGCAAACGCCTTTAGCCAACTCCAAGAGCGCTACACCGAACCGGCCGTCGTAGAGGAACTCGTCCGGCATTATCAGTCGATCGTAGGCTAACGTTTCAATCCGCCAGGGATGCAGGAACCAGCAAGCCATAGAGTGTGAGGCTCTCAAAAGTGTAAATAAATCAATACACAGACTCGCGTGAGTCTCAATTGAGGGGGGGAGTCCCCGTCGATTTCCCATCCCCCTCAAAATACTTGTAACATACTTCCAGAACTAATCTTACACATAAGCAGCCAGCCTCAAATTGCGTTCAAACGGACCCAATTGGGCAACGAATTACACGGAAACAAAGAATATACTTGACATACTTATATAAAGCCTTTACTATATATACAGGTTCGGTTATCAGTTCTCGCACCAAACCTAGTCGGGTTGATCTAACGCGACGGCAACATGCAGCGCCTCGGTTCGGCCAAGCAATATCGGCAGGAGCACACATGGTAACGACAACCTTAGATAGGACCGCAGACACCCTCACCGAACGTCCCCAGCACGACCGCTTGGTGTCAGTTCTTGAAAGTGGAAACGATCGTGAAGCATCCGTTCCCGATTCTTTCCCTACCAGTTATCACAGCGATCGGCAGGCCGCCCCCAATATCCGCGTTTATTTGCGTGAGATGGGAACCCACCCGTTACTCAACGGCGAGGAAGAAGTCGAACTATCGAAGACTATGGAGACGGGCCGGAAGGTGATACTGGATACGCTCCTGCAGACCGAACACGGCCAGGAACGATTCCAGGAAATATTCGACGCGATTCGCGTTCAAGAGATGAACTACGAGAAGATCTTCGGTGCGGAAGTTTCCGAAGCGGCTGGCAAACCGCTCGCGGATAGAAAAAGCGCGTACGAAAAAACGATCCAACCGTACCGCCGTGTGATCACTCGCATTCGGAAAGCCGACGTCGAGAGCCCAAAGGCCGCGCGCGACAGAACGAAACTCTCCGACTTGCTGTTTGCCGCGGAGTTCGATCCCACACGGATCGACAGCATGGCCGCCGATCTCCTGGATGCGGAGCGGAAAGCCAAGCGCGGCCGAAGCACAATCGCAAGAACGATTCGCAAAGCGAAAGACCGGATCGAAGTGGCTCGCACGCGGATGGTGCAGGGCAACCTGCGACTGGTGATCAGTGTGGGCCGACGATACAAGAATCACGGTTTGGATATGCTCGACTTGATTCAAGAAGGCAACCTCGGATTACTGAAAGCCGTGGACCGTTTCGATTACAAGAAGGGCTACAAGTTCTCGACCTACGCGGTCTGGTGGATTCGGCAGACTATCCGCCGGGCGATCACGTCACAGGTCAGACAAGTTCGTCTGCCCGCGAATGTGGCGGAGATGCTCACACGGATGCGCAACACCACCGAAGAACTCCGCCAGACCTTGCAGCGCGACCCCATGGATGACGAGGTCGCGGCCGAGATGGGATTGGAAACGAGTTTCATTCAGCATCTCAAACGCGTCAGCCAATCCAGCGTGTCGCTAGACGCTCCGGTGAGTGCCGACGGCGACACCACGGTCGGACATCTGGTGATGGACGACCAGGCGGTGGACGCCACCGAACAGGCGGGCCTCGTCGCCCTGGCCAGCCGTTTCGAGGAAATCCTACCGACGCTCAATGATCGGGAAGAAGATATCGTCCGGCTTCGTTACGGGCTCCATGACGGCGACCAATGGACGCTGGAAGAGGTCGCCGACCGTTATCGGGTGACTCGGGAACGCATTCGGCAGATCGAAGTGCGGGCTCTTCGCAAGCTGCGCCATCCCCGCCGGATACAGCGTATCCTTGGGTACGTCGACTAAGAGACCGTGGAGGCAGATAGAGGCTAGAAGGTCTCTTGAAGTTCCCGGCCAATCGAAGCAACTGTATGGAGTTACACTAAATTCCTTCCGCTGTGTGTCGGGGGGCGGGTTTTCTCGGGCCCGCCCCCCAACCAATTCAGGCAAACGATTCAACCGCTCCTCATCCAGGTCCAGGGCTCCACACAGGTAGCTCCGCCCTCCCACTCCTGACAAAAGACCTCCAAA
>CAYTDF010000382.1:3216-5411 GCA_964436365.1 uncultured bacterium
GGCCCTATATTCCCTAGCGAGAGGTTGAATCATGCCAACACTTATGGAAGCCAAAACACTTGCCGGCCAGGGCAAGTACACCAGCGCCCTGGATGTGGCGCTGACCGTCTTCACCGAAGACGATGGCAGCGAAAAGAAAGCCGACATCTTGGTCTTTCTCGGCGCGTGCTACTCCGCTCTGGGGAAGCTCCCGGAGGCCAAGTATTGCTACGAATCGGTTGCGTTGATTCAACCCGAGCATCCCAAACTTCAGATCGCCATGGCTGGGTTGGGAGGCGTGTCGGCGGCGCGACCTCCTGAAATGGCGGGTAGAGACGGCGGCGATGTGCCCCCTCGACCCCCATCGTCGGCCCAACCGGATACCCCAGCCGCGCCGGAGCAGGAACTGTCACTGAAACCGCAATCGGAATACGGCGCGTCACAAGATGTCTGGGCGGAAGCCTTCCCCGACAAACCCCAGAAAAAATCCGGCGGTTTCCTCAAGTTGGTCGTGAGTTTGATCGTCCTCGGCGCGATCGCCTGGGTGCTCTACGAGCTCTTCGGCCGCCCCCCAACGGGGTAGAAGTGACGAAATCCTGTAGTCACATATCCCTCAAAACCGCACTTTCAGCGTCCGTAGATCGTACGGGCGCATCTCGAGCGTGACCCGGTTCTCTTTGAACTTGACCGCCACGTCCTCTTCTTCCATCAAGTTACACTCGCTGAGCGATTTAATCGCTTTCAGGAAGGTGAGCGTCACCGCACCGCGCCGCCCGTGGGCCTCATAGAAACGTACGATCAGTTCCCGCCCGTCCTCGGCCTTTTTCACCGTATCAATAACGACATTCTCCGCATCGACCTGGACGAACGACGCGCTGCCGGGCAGACGGCCCTTCGACGCTTCCACCCGTTCCGCGAGAAGCGGAGCGTTGAGCTCGATCCCGCTCTTGACCACGCCTCCCTCATGCCACAAGCCCGCATGCGGGAGGAGCGCGTACGTGAAGCGCTGCTCGCCACGGTCGGCCGTATCATCCGGGAAGAGGGTCGAGCGCAACAACGAAAGGTTCAACGTATTCCCACGCACCCCGCACCCGTACTTGCAGTCGTTCAGCAGCGCCACACCGTACCCCGTCTCGGAAAGATCGGCCCAGCGCTGCGCGGGCACTTCAAACTTGCCGGTCTCGTAGGTGGTGTTGCTATGCGTCGGCCGCTCGATGGTTCCAAACTGGATTTCGTACGTCGCCCGCGAGCTGAGAATATCGACCGGGAAATAGACCTTCATCAGACGGCGCTTTTCTTGCCAATCCACATGGGTGGCGAAATCGATACGCGGCGTGTGACGGTAGACAATGATATCCTGGGTGATGGTCGAGGCCTCGATCTTCCGAACCACGCGCACCACACCCCGCACCGGTCCCTCCTCGACCACCTCGATCGATTGCATATCGTCGATCGCCCAAGTCGTGTCGGCGAGGTTGTAGTCGACGTCCCAGGCTTCCCAAACACTCGGCCGGTCGTCGTGAAGGCAAAGCCGGTTACCCCGCTCGCCTTCGGCAAGGACTTCGCGGCCATGCCATTTATCGACAATCGAGGCGATTTCGCCCTTGCGGTCGAAACGGATTTTAACGTACCCGTTCTCCATTCCTTTTTCGGTCACCTGGATGGGGTTGAGCTTGGCGTCGCTCTTTCGATATCGCCGAATCCAGAAGGTCGCGTAACCCATTGAGGGAACGTTCCGCGCCAGGAAGATCAGTTTACGTTCCTTGCCTTCGCCCACAAACTGACTGGGCACGACGTTACCGGTTTCGTCGACAACGCTGACTTTCTTCCCGGGCACATCGCGCGCGGCGAGTTCGACCACATCCGAGCGCATCCACGAGGTGGTGTTGGTGACCACGACCGGCGCGCCGGGACCGGTGGTATCGATCTTGGTTTGGAGTGCACCGCTCGCTTCGGCGGTGACACGTTTGGCGCGGTCGAGGGCCTCCGCGTACATGGCTTCGACAGTTTCATAGACCTCGGTGATCGACGTACCGGGCAGAATATCGTGAAACTGATTCAGCAGGAGTGTCTTCCAGGAAGCGTAGAGCGCTTCGCCGTCATAAGCGTGACGATGCAGCGAAGCCCACGCGCCCAGAAACTCAGCGTCACGCAAAGCGAGTTCGAGTTTCCGGTTAAAGCATTTCGTTTTCGCTTGGGTGGTCTGCACGCCCCTG
>CAYTDF010000383.1:0-5410 GCA_964436365.1 uncultured bacterium
CGACGAGATGGCGCTCGACGGCGCCAAGCCAAACAAGACCCCGGACGGTTCCACCTGCGTCAAATACGAGATGATCAATGTCCCGCAGATGCACCGTATGGTGGTCGGCGCGCGCGCCAATCTCTGTCCGATCTTGACCTCGGATTATTGCGTCCCCTCGCGCGACAACCCGGTGTTGATCCGGCCGTATGTTTACGAGAATCTCAAGTACCTGAAACAGTACGACTACACCATCTACGAACGGCGGGTCAAAGGCGAGGACCTCGAGGTCCAGCCCATGGTCTTGATCCTGCCCGGCTACGGCGTCCGGAGCGCGTGCTGGAAACCTTGGAGCCCCGGGAAAAAGAAGACCGGACCCCGCTATATGGTCTGTTTCTTCCCGCCGCGCTCCTCGGTCAAGACCCTCATCGAGGCGATGTCCGATTACCGTTGGGAATACGCCAAGACCGAAGCCATGCACTACTGGCTAACCGAGGGCCTTACAGGAAAGTTCCTGGCCTTGTTCAGCACCAAAGAGCAACGGCAGGACATGAAGCGGCTCTTCCGGGACTTCTACATGCACTGGGTTTTGAACGAACCCCGGCGTGTCCCGAAACTCGACAAAAAGATGCGCGAATGGTACTTCATCAACGTACCGTATACGGACGACGTGAAAGCGCCGCTCCGGCAGGGCGGTGTGTTTATGAAACTGGTCGAACGCGAGGTCAAGAAGCGCGAGCGGGAAGCCAAAGAGAAGGAAGAGCTGGAGAGGATCAAGGCCGAACGGGAGGCGCGCAAGGCGGCCCGGAAAGCCAAGCAAGAGATGCAGAACGCGTGACCTCTCGCGACCCGGTTCCGCAACGCGACTGCCCCATCCAAAGAGACGACTATCCCCGGGCCAATCTGACGGCGGATATCATCATCCCCGATACCCAAGGGCGGATTCTGTTGATCCGGCGTGGGAAAGAACCGTGCAAGGGCGCATGGGCACTACCGGGTGGGTTTCTGGAAGCCGGTCAGGAGACGCTCGAAACCTGCGCGGTACGAGAGGCGCGGGAAGAGACGGGCTTGACGGTAACTCTCAAACGTCTGGTGGGTGTCTGGTCCGATCCGGGGCGCGATCCCCGGGGGCATACCGTAACCGCTGTCTACGAAACCGAGCCGATCCCCAACGAGCTCGCCCAGCAGGCGCAAGCCGCCTCCGACGCCGCCGAGACGATGTGGATCGATCCCACATCCCCGGAGTTCGCCGCGCTGGAGCTCGCGTTCGATCATGGGGAGATACTTGGCGCAGCGGGTTTCAGCGCGTCAAAGACTTGAGCTTCTCGACAAGGAGATCGACGTCGGTGCTAGGATTGCTTCTCCCGCTCTTCACCGAGTCAGCCCGAAGTTTCTTGGCATTCATCAGAGCATCTTCTACTCGCTCCATCAACCCGTCGAGCGACGGATTCCCTTTATCATAGTTCTTGATCTTCTTCTTCAAAGCGTTGACGACACTACCGCAGGTCCTGTATGGACTCGTGGTGTAGACGAAATGCAGCAAGAACCAGAATTCGAAACAGGGAACCGTAAGTGCGATCTGTATGCCTTCGTTATTGGCCAGGGTCTTTGCACTTTGCAGCTGCTGCACGGTGCGTGAATCGGAATCGTAGACACACCAAACCGTGTCAAACTCAAGTCCATCCGATTTCAGACGGTCATTGCGGATCTTTATAGCACGTTTAACGATTGCGTCCGGTGCGCCCTCACGGTTACCACGGACAACCTCGATTGGAACATGAAGGAATAACTGCAATTTCTGACAATAGTCTGGCTCGGTTTTCTCACCATCGCACACAACCAGAACTGGATTGCGCGGCAGTTTCCCGGCGGACCGGCGTCTGGTCCGTCTCGGCTGTTGCCTGATCGACTTCTTCGGCTGTCTCTTGGTCAAAAGAAAGTACCCCCATGAATGGAATCGCACCGTAACGCCCCACCAAATACCCCTTCTGCAACGCCACCTTTCCCCGTGTCTTGTAGTCCGACAGGGGATAGAGGTCGGTCGCTCCATCTCGATCTTTCTCCAGAAACCAGACCTGATCGCGTCGGAAGAGCCCACTGTCCAGCAGAGTCTGGATCGTGGATGGGTCTCAAGAGTTCGCGAACCAAGAGCGGATGCATACTCGCATCGATTTCATCGATGAACTGAGTAGAGCCAAACCGAAGCAAACCGAACCATGGCCCAAGCAAGGAAAGGAACTTTCGAGTCCCAGTCGATTCCTCCCACTCCTCGAAGGCGACGGTCTCTCGACTGTCCGCCACCTTGTGCAAGAATTGCAGTTTCCACTCACCATTATCATCACGTTCGGCTTTGAGATCCTCTATGCCGGTATCTGCATTCTTAAGGAGGTCGGCGATGGAGCTGATCGACCTCCCGAATTTTTCGTTCTGACCAATCGTGAGTTGGGTGGCGAGAGAAACCATACGGGGCGCAGCATAATCCAGCACGATGAGGCGCTCAGGAAACCAGATGGACACACTTCCCAATTGCTCGTGGTTGAATTGTGCACCAACAGACAAGAAGAGAGCGTTGTCCCGGGTCATCCCCTTCAGGCTTTCCTTGTCGCCTTTCAAATGCCTCGTCGAGAAAGCCCAATCGTATTCCTCAGTCTCGGGATTGAAGGTGCGCTGGAACCAACGCTGGGATTTGCCCTTCGGATACGCGAAGAGCCATTCCTCGTGGACACGTGTCTCATCCAACGCAAAGCCATACTGATATCGGACACCTTCGTGCAAGAACATGACTTCGAACTCGCTGGGGCTCTTCTCGCTCTCCGGGTCCAGCCGGAACGGTCGCACGCCGGTCTTGTCGCCAGGTTTCAGCTTCGTGACACAGTCCGTGACAAAGAGCCTCATGAAGCGAGCGGCCGCAAATAGATTGCTCTTACCGGAAGCGTTCGCACCGTAGACCACGGCGGACGTGAGCAGTTTGGTCTTGCCCATGCCGGGAGTATCGACCTCGATCAGGTTGCCAAGCAGACTCTTGTCCTTGTTGCTGGCCACCATACTCAGGGTTTGTTTATCCCGGATGGAACAGTAGTTCTTAACGGAGAATTCGATCAGCATGGCATCCTCCATGAACTTTCAGGCTAGTTTCTACATAAAATATGCAGAAAACTAACTTAAAGTTTAGCAGAATTGACTCCAGTTTATTAGAGGAATTGGGGGAAATTGGCCATAAACTGCCTGCACTCTACAGGTTTGGAGTGGCGTGGGAGCTTGTTTCAGACGGGCTCTGCGACCGCTTACTCGCGGATTTCGCCGCGGCCGTAGACGATGAACTTTTGGGTGGTGAGCCCCTCCAACCCCACCGGGCCGCGAGCGTGAAGTTTGTTGGTGGAGATGCCGATCTCCGCGCCAAGCCCGAACTCGCCGCCATCCGCGAAACGCGTCGAGGCGTTGACCATCACCGAAGAGGAATCGACCTCACGCAAGAACCGCTGGGCGGCGGTGTAATCCTCGGTCACAATAGTCTCGGTGTGGCCCGAGCTGTAGCGCGCGATATGGTCCATCGCAGTCTCGAGTCCATCCACAATCCGGACCGCCACAATCAGCGCCAGGTACTCCGTGGCCCAGTCGTCTTCCACGGCGGGGGTCACGCCCGGAAGGATCGCCCGGACGGCGTCATCGCCACGGATTTCTACGCGGGCGACTTGCAGCCGTTCGGCGAGCGATGGCAGGAACTCCCCGGCCACCGCGCGGTCGATCAAGAAGGTCTCGGCCGCATTGCAAACGCCCGGCCGCTGCACCTTGGCATTCATACAAATTCGCACGGCCATCTCCAAGTCCGCAGCGCTGTGCACGTAAACATGGCAGTTGCCGTCGTAATGCTTCAACACGGGCACGGTAGCAGTCTCGACCACGAGCTTGATCAGCGGTTTACCACCTCGGGGCACAACCACATCGACACAGTCGTCGAGGGTGAGCAACGCACGGACCGCCTCGCGGTCGGTGGTGTCGACAAATGCCAGAGCCTCCACGGGAAGACCGGTCTCTTTCGCCGCTCGGCGCAAGACCTCGATCAGCGCCCGGTTGGAATGAATCGCCTCCGAACCGCCACGCAAAATCACGGCGTTGCCGGACTTGATACACAACGCAGCAGCGTCGGCGGTGACATTGGGCCGGGATTCATAAATAATCGCCACTACGCCCAAAGGCACGCGCATCCGGCCAACCTGGATTCCGCTGGGCCGTGCGCGCAGTTCACTCACCTCGCCCACCGGGTCCGGCAGCGCGGCGACCTGTTCGAGCATGGCCGCCGTTCCCTCGATACGAGCGTCGGTGAGGGCCAGCCGGTCGAGCATGGCCGGTGATAGCCCCTTCTCTTCCCCGGCCTTCAGATCGAGCCGGTTCTTCTCTTGGATTTCCGCCGTCGACGCGCGAACAGACTCGGCCGCGCGCATGAGGAACGCGTTCTTTTGGCCCGCGTCGATGGACCGCATCACGCGCGAGGCGGCCTTGGCCCTCTCGCCGAGCGTCTTGACATAGGCGGAGACATCGCCGGTTGGATTGAGAGCGGACATCCTAAACCACCTCCAGAGGCTCTAGTTGTAAAACCGGCCCGCAACGATAGAAACGTCACGGGCCGGTTGCCGTTCAGAAACAAAGGCAGAAACGATACGGGAATAGCAGGCGCTTAGAAGCCCATGCCACCGCCCATGCCGCCCATACCACCCATGCCACCCATGGCATCCATGCCGCCGCCGCCCATACCTTCAGGGCCGCCACCCGCAGGGGGTTTGGGGTTTTCGGGTTTTTCGGTCACGACCGCTTCGGTGGTCAGTAGGAGCCCCGAAATGCTCACCGCGTTCAAGAACGCAGTGCGGGCCACCTTGGTCGGGTCGATAATGCCCGCCTTGACCATGTCGGTCATTTCACACGTGAGCGCGTTGAAGCCGGTCGCACCTTTGGCCTTCTTCACATCCTGCGCGATCACCGAACCTTCTTCGCCGGCGTTTGCGGCGATCTGCTTGATCGGTTCGACGAGCGCGGCCCGAAGCACCTGGAGACCGTAGGCTTCATCGCCTTCGAGTTCAAACTTCTCCAGTTTCTGCAGGCAACGGATCAGAGCGACACCGCCGCCCGGCACAACGCCCTCTTCGACAGCCGCGCGCGTGGCGTGCAAAGCATCCTCGACGCGGGCTTTCTTTTCTTTCATCTCCGACTCGGTGGCCGCACCGACGCGGATAATAGCCACACCACCGGCGAGTTTGGCCAAGCGCTCTTGGTATTTCTCGCGGTCGTAATCGGAAGTGGTCTCTTCGATCTGCATACGCAGCTGATCGATCCGGCCTTTGATACCGGATTTTTCTCCGCCACCTTCGACGATGGTGCAGGAGTCTTTGTCGACGACAACGCGTTTGGCGCTACCGAGGTCGGCCAGTTGGACACC
>CAYTDF010000384.1:0-5394 GCA_964436365.1 uncultured bacterium
CCTGGAGATCACCGCCTGGTTGACTTCCGAGCCGGTGCCGTACGCCAAACGCCGGAGTGGCAAGAAAGTCGAACTCGCCCCCGGGAAGAAATGGGGCGATCTGTTTGACTGCGCCTGGTTTCGTTTCACCGGTCGTGTGCCCGATGTCGCCGCGCAAAAGCACGTCGTCCTGCTGATCGACGTCAACGGCGAGGCCTGTGTCTTCGATAGCAAAGGCAACCCCGCTCGCGGTCTCACCAACATCAACACCGCCTACGACGAGAACTTGGGCAAGGCCGTCAAACGCGTTCTGCAGTTCGCCCGCCGCGCCAAGAAGAATCAGAAGATCGACATCTGGGCCGATGCCGGATGCAACGATCTTTTCGGCAACCTGAAAGAAAATGGAACCGTGAAGGAAGCCCGCATCGCTGTCTGCAACGACACCATGCGCGCGCTCTTCTTCGATTTCGAAGTTCTCTACGAACTGATGAATCAGATCCCCTCCGACCGGGCCCGGCACCAACGGCTGCTTTTCAAACTCGAAGAAGCGGCGCATTGCATGAACGACTTTACCGAGAGTGAAGCCCGCACCGCACGTGCCATCCTCGCGCCCGAACTGGCCAAAAAGAACGGTGACACATCGCTCGAGCTCACCGCCATCGGCCACGCGCACATGGATCTCGCCTGGCTCTGGCCCATCCGTGAGACCTATCGCAAGTGCGCACGGACCTACTCCACTGTCCTCGAACTGATGGATCGGTATCCCGACTTCATTTTCGGCGCGAGTCAACCGCAGATCTACCAGTGGATGAAGGAACGCTATCCCGCGCTGTACCGTAGGATCAAGAAGAAGGTTGTGGAAGGCCGTTGGGAGCCGCAAGGTGGGATGTGGGTCGAGGCCGATACGAATGTATCGGGAGGCGAGGCCCTGGTCCGCCAGTTGCTCTATGGCAAGCGTTTCTTCAAGGACGAATTCGGGTGGGATGTCAAGAATCTTTGGCTGCCCGATGTTTTCGGTTACACCGCCGCGCTTCCGCAGTTGTTGAAGAAATCGGGTATCGACTATTTCATGACGATCAAGCTTTCGTGGAATCAGTTCAACACCCATCCCCATCACACCTTCTTCTGGGAGGGCATCGACGGCAGCCGGGTGCTGACGCACCTCGCCCCCGAGGGCGAATACAACAGTTCCGCCGCGCCGCGTGCCATCGCCGGGATCGAAAAGAAATTCCTCGACAAGGGCGTCTCCGACCGGTGCCTGATGCCGTTCGGGATTGGGGACGGTGGCGGTGGCCCGGGTGCGGAGCATCTGGAGCGGCTCATGCGCGAAAAGAACCTCGATGGAATCGCGCCCGTAACGCAAGAATACGCTCAGACATTTTTCGAGCGAATTTCGCGTGACACATCCAAGTATGAAACGTGGCGCGGCGAACTCTACCTCGAACGCCATCAAGGCACTTATACCACACAGGCCCACACGAAACGCTACAACCGAAAGATCGAACTGGCGTTGCGCGAACTCGAGTTCTGGTCGTGCGTCGCCGGTCTAAACGCTTCGTTCAAACACCCCGCGCGCGAGACCGAGACGATCTGGAAAGAGATGCTGCTTTACCAGTTCCACGATATTCTCCCGGGCTCGTCGATAACTCGTGTCTACAAGGAAGCCGAAGAGCGGTACGGGAAGATGCTCGGACAGACCGAGACCTTCACCGCGAAGGCCGGCACCGCGCTCCAGCGCAAGATCGATACAAGTGGGATGCAGAAACCCTGTGTGGTGAGCAACTCATTTTCGTGGGAGCGCCAGGAATGGCTGCGGGTCGGACGAAAATGGACGAACGTCCGCGTTCCCGCCATGGGTTATACCACCGTGGACCTTGCCGAACGCGCCGCACCTGCGCCGAAGGGAGAGGCCGAGACGAGCCTGCTGGAAAACGATCTGCTGCGCGTACGTTTCAACCGCGAGGGTCTGATTCAGTCGATCTACGATAAAGAGAACCGGCGCGAGGTCATGGCTGACGGAGCGGTCGGCAACGCGCTCACGCTTTATAACGACGCCGATGGCGACGCTTGGGATATCCAGATTTACTACGACAAGAAGAAGACCGCCGCCTTCAAACTCGAATCGGCCAAGGCGCGGCTCGACGGTCCCCGGGAGGTTCTCGAACAGGTTCGCACCTATGGCGAATCCCGGCTCACGCAGGAGATCGTGTTGACCGCCGGAAGTCGACGGATTGATTTCGTGACCCGTGTCGACTGGCGTGAAACGAACAAGATGCTCCGCGCCTCCTTCCCCGTAGCGGTCCGCACGAACGAAGTCACCTGCAACATCCAGTTCGGCCAGATCAAACGCCCCACCCACCGCAATACCTCGTGGGACATGGCCAAGTATGAAATCTGCGCTCAAAAATGGATCGATATGTCCCAGGCGGATTACGGTGTGGCCTTATTGAACGAGAGCAAGTACGGTCACCGGGCCCACGAGAACGTCTTGGACATCGACCTGCTGCGCAGCCCTTGCTGGCCCGACGCAAAAGCCGACCGCGGGCGGCACGAGTTTACCTACAGTCTCTATCCGCACGCGGGTGGCTTTGTCGAGAGCCGTGTCATGCGGGCCGGTTACGAGTTGAATGTGCCTCTACGGGCTTCCGCCGTGAAGCCGTCGAGCGGAGCGCTCGCCTCTGAGCATTCGTTCGTACAAGTCGATGCGGAGAACGTCATGATCGAGGCCGTCAAACCGGCCGAGGATGGCGATGGGCTGATCGTGCGGCTCTACGAGACCGACGGGGCGGACGCCAAAGCGCGCGTACGGTTCGCGTTTGGCGCCGAGCCCAAAGCCGTACAGCTGGTCGATATGATGGAGGAGGGCGGCAAGAACCTCAAACGAACCAAGAAGGGGGTCGACCTTCGGTTTACGCCCCATGAGATTCATACCCTCCGCGTCACCTTCGCGTGAGCTCATTCGAGATACACGAGGAAGACGCTTGTGGCCAAGAACGAAACGCTTGCACGCACGAAGTGCTCGCGAAAATCGGGCGTTCAGCGTTCTTTTTTGAAAATTACTTTAGAGAGATGCCCTAGAGAGGTTGGATGTGACTCAATACGTACATGGCTATACGCCTGACGAGACCAAACGCTTGCGGGAGCAATCCACTCTATTGAGTGAGCTCTTTTATGATTTTGCGTACGCACCGGGCAGTCGTGTGCTCGAAGCCGGGTGCGGCGTGGGGGCGCAGACTTTCCATCTGACACGCAAGAATCCCGATGTGCGGTTCACGTCGCTGGATCTCTCTCTCGAATCGCTTACCCAGGCGCGAAACCTGATGCGCGAAGAAGGCGTCGCGCACGGTTCTTTTCTGCAAGCCGATATGCTCGATCTTCCATTCGCGGATGAAACTTTCGACCATATTTTCGTCTGTTTCGTTCTCGAACACTTCGTGGACCCGTTACGCGTGCTGCGCGGCCTGAAGAGGGTCCTCAAGTCCGGCGGAACCCTGACCGCGATCGAGGGCGACCACGGCTCCTGTTTCTTTCATCCTCAGAGCGACGACGCCTGGCATGTCTGGAACTGTCTGATCGAGGCCCAGGCTCGGATGGGCGGCGATTCGTTGATCGGGAGACGTTTGTATCCGCTCCTCCGAGCGGCGGAACTTGAGAAGGTCGAGGTCAAACCTCGCTTTATCTATGCCGACGCGGGGCGGCCCGAATGGGTCGACTACTTCACCATCCGCACCATCGTCGCCATGGTGTCGGGCGTCAAAGAGCGGGCCCTGGAGATGGGATTGACTGACGAGGCCTCTTGGGCGCGGGGGATGAAAGCGCTCGAACGCACCGCGCAGAGCCCCGACGGCGTCTTCTGCTACACCTTCTTTCAGGGGTGCGGTGTAAAATAGTTACGTACCACGCGCATGAGCCAAGTGACCGAGGTGAAAGACAATGGATTACGAACGCATTCTTTTGACCGGAATCTTGTTCTGTGCCGGGGCGGGTTGGGCAGGCGCGGCCGCACCGCTCAGAGTGGTTGTCATTTCCGGCTCGGGTGAGTATGAAACCCGCGAGTTCCTGCCCGGCTACGCGGAGTACTTGCAGGACCGCTACAACATTCAGGTCACGCTGTTCGAATCGAATTGTAAAGGCAATAAACCGGGCGACAGCGTGCCCGGGCTCGAGGCGCTGAAGGACTGCGACACCGTCTTGATCTACACCCGGCGCTTAGAGATCGATGGCGAACAGCTGAAACTATTGAAAGAATAAGTTTTGGGCGGGAATCCAATCGTCGCGATCCGCACCGCCAGCCATGGATTTCAAAACTTCCTCGAACTCGACAAGGAGGTTTTGGGTGGGAACTACCACGGGCATCACGGAGGGAGTTCGCGCGGCGAACTGAACGCGCCCACCCAGACAGCGAAGACCGTCGACGAATGGAAAGAGCATCCAATTGTGAACGATATCCGTCGGCTACGGTCTCGTTACAGTTTGTACAAGACCGGGCCCGTCGCGGACGATGTAAAGGTCTTGATGCACAGCGAAATCCCCGGTGAGCCCAAACAGCCCGCCGTCTGGGTACGGGAGCACAACGGTGCGCGCGTCTTCTATTCCCAACTCGGTGGATGGCGGGATTTTGAAAACGCCAGTTTCAAAACCATGATCGCCCGCGCGCTCTTCTGGACCGAGAAACGCGAACTGGAGGCCAAGCCGCTGCCGCCGGTTCCCGAACTGCCTCCCAAGAAACACAGTGAATTCACTCTTCCGCTTCGCAGCCGGGTCCAACCTTTCAAGGGCAGTGCCATCTGGCACGAGGTCAATCTGGAACAGAGTTTCGATGGTGGCGAGACCGCCGTCGTGATCTGCGATGTCTGGGATAAACACTGGTGTCCCGATGCGAATGCACGCGTCAAGAAGATGGTCGGCAAGATGAACCAAGTCGTGAAGGCCTGCCGCGAGAGCGGGATGCTGATCGTTCACGCTCCTTCGGACACGATGGCCTATTATGACGATTGGCCGCAACGGCGGCGCATGAAAGAACTGGAGAAAGTCGAGTCGCCCCACGTCGTCGAGATCGATGCCGGTCCGCAACCCATCGATTCTTCCGACGGGGGGTGCGATACCGAAGGCCTCCCGGAATACGGGGCCTGGACCAGCCAGATTCGCGATATCGAGATTGGCGAGTACGACGCGATTTCCGACAACGGCGATGAAGTCTACAGCCTCTTTGCCAAACGGGGCATCAAGAACATGATCTTACTCGGCGTGCACACCAACATGTGTGTTCTCAACCGCAGCTTCGCGACCGCGCCCATGACTCAACGCGGCATCAACGTCGTACTCGTTCGCGACCTCACCGATGCCATGTACAACCCCAAGAAACCGCCCTACGTCACGCATGATGAAGGCACGCGACTCATTATCGAATACATC
>CAYTDF010000385.1:0-1519 GCA_964436365.1 uncultured bacterium
CGAGCGCGGGGCTGTACCAGCTGGTAGCCCTCGCTGTCGACCATGATCAGGACATTCTGCACGTTGTGTTCGGCGGCGGCTTTGTTGAGTTGGTCCAGATAACGCGCGGTCGGGACTTCGAAGAACTGATTGACATACTCGATGCCATCCAGTCCAAAATCCTCGCGGACGATCCGTGCCATATCGGTTAGTTTCCAGGCGCCGTTTCGAAAACTCCTGTTGAGCGACCAGATGGCCAGGGAGATGGCGTTTTTCTCGGGTCGCGGGTAGGCGTGAGAGGTTTTTGCCGCTTGGAAAGGCAACGCGCCCAAGACAAGCCCGGCTGCGCTTTGGCGTAGGAAATGGCGTCGGTTCCGATTCGTTTCTTCAGTCATTGTTCATCGCTCCTTCTGGATGATGGCCACCTTGCATTGCGGTCTCGGCTATCGCCGACACGCCGCCCATTCGATGGATTGAACGATAATCTTGCGATACTCCGCCGGTGCGCACGATTTGACATCGTGTCCAAGCGCGAAATAGACGCAACGGGCGTTGTACACGTAATGCGTGCACAACATCGGCTCGGGAACCGTATGCCCGAAACGTTCTTCGTTGGCCGTCATGATCACACGCATGTCGGGACGCATCAGCAGATTGAAGTAGAGTTCGTCGTCCGTCGTGAAGGGACGTACGCCTTCAACGATGGGGTGGGTTTCATCTTTGACGTCAACTCGAAATTGGTGATAGGGCCCATGTGTCGATTTCCCACTGACCCACATCGCGCCGAGGATGTCGATGGAGTCCCGCCAGTTCTGACAGTTGGCGACGACAAAATGGAGGGCCACGAGTCCGCGACCGTCCTTGAGAAACTGGGCAATTCCTTCTTTCACAAAGTCGGGAGGATTGCCCTTTTCAGTGGCGATCTGCGCCAGCAACAGGACATCGTATTGTTTGAGATTCTCGTAGCGAAGTGCCTCCAGGTCGGTCTTCTCCACTGGAGTGATCTCGACCGTCGGATACCGCTCTTTGATTTCGGCCAAGGTTCCCTGAAGTACACCGGCTTCTCCATGGGGTTCCAATCCGACCAGGAGACATTTTACGGGAGGTGGGGGGGAGGCCGGGAGTAGCGGCGGAAGCGCGATTCCGGCGATGACCAGGCAACCGGCGAATAGAAAGATCTTTGCTTTCATTGACATTCCTCCAAAGTTTCCTCGCGAGCGCACCAACCGGTCGGTTTATCGGCGGCGGGCCGCCCGCGACGAGGTTCTGACACGTTCCACAGTGTAGAGTATCTTCGGCGAAGAAAAACGGTGAAAGTTTGTGATCGTGGGGCGGGGGAGAGGCGTGTCCGGCGTCCCACCGATACGGCGGCAAGAGTGCCCTCCGGCCTACTGCTTGCCGAAACTTCGATGAGCGCTACCCTTGTCGAGCAGATGCACTCTATCGAAGTAAAGGAACGCTAAAAATGAGATTGTACACACTTGCCGCACTGGGACTGATGGTTTTGATCGCGCAACCTGCGATTTCCGCTCAAACGGAG
>CAYTDF010000385.1:1529-5388 GCA_964436365.1 uncultured bacterium
GGTCGCTCTCCCCGATGAATATCTCGACGATGAGGCGATCCGTGTTTGCCTGGACGATCTGAAGAAGGCCGGGGCTGGCCTGGGGATCGACATTGCGGTTCAACAGAAGGTCGAGGCAGGTTCCGGGAACTGGATTGTGGTCGGTTCTCCCCAACTCAATCGCTACACTGCGTCCGCCGTTCAAGAAGGAAGCGTGAAACTGAGTGGAGTTCAAGACGAACAGGGGTATGAGATTGTCACGGTCGATACGGAGAGGGGGAAGAGGATGTTCGTCTCCGGCGGCTCGATTCTCGGTGACGTGTACGGCCTGTATTGGGTTTGGGATCGGCTGCGCGTGCACAAAGAGATTCCGACGCTCAATGTGAAGAGGATTCCGCATCTGAAGATACGGATATCGGGAGGGCTGACTGAAGAGGCGCTTCGGAACAATCTTCGATATAGCGTGACTTGGGCTTCGGATGGAAATACTCTCAATTTCGTTCCGTGGGACGTTGAGCCCGAAAGAAGTAAGAATGAGAAGAACGCCCGTGAACTACGGCAGCTTGTCAAGTACGCTCATTCCCTTCATCAGAAATACTTGGCTACATGCGATGAGATTACGTACCATCCCTCGTTACTCGAGTCATTCAACGCGAAGCTCTCACCGGACGACCCCGCACTGTGGGATATGCTTCAGGAGAAGTATCGTCGGCTGTTTCGCGCGGTGCCGGAGCTCGATGGCGTGCGCATCCGGACGGGAGAACTGACGCGGGTCTTTGACGACTATGAATCGTACGATGTCATGCACGACCGTGCTGAGAGCGGATGGACGCTCGACGAATCGTATCGGATGTTCCTGCAGAAGATGCACGAGGTCGTTGTGGACGAACTCGACAAGATCTACTTTCACCGGACGTGGGCGACCACGGCGAACGAACAACATTCCAGCGCGGAGGCTTACGCGAAGATCTTCACCGACGAAGTGCCCCGAAAGAACCTGTATCTCTCTCCGTACTTGAGCCTCGCCGACCGCTGGTACTATCAACCCTACAATCCTACGTTCAATGTTACACCCCACAGCATGGTCGTTCTGCTATCGACGCTCGATTACCACGCGCACGCCGGGGTCAGTATCTTCCCGTCGTTCCCCGGGCCCTATTACAAGGGCGGTATGGACCAAATCCTGGAACCCTCCGACAACAATTTGAGGGGGAGCCATTACGGCGCTCCCAAAGGGAAGAACTTTGACACGGTCAACGTGACGGCGTATACCGCCTTCCGATTGAGCTGGAATCCGAATGAGGATATACGCGACATCGCCAGGGATTTCGCCTCGATTCACTTCGGACCGAAAGCCTCCGAGAAGATGGCCGAGATCCTGATGCTTTCCCCGATAGCCTACAAGGACGGCATCTACATCAAACCGGTTGCCGAGAACATTGTTGGCAACACTCTGCTGCATCTGCGTTTGACGACGTTCCCCGTTCATGGAATGCCCGATTTGGATAACGGCAAGGTGCATATCGAGTGGCTCCACGACACGATGTACAAGCCGTGCGAAGCCAAGCAAGAGGAGACCTTGTCCTATCTCGGTCGCGGCTTGCGGGCCGCGCGGGAGATGTGCCGCATCTATAAGGAAGTCGATCCCCTGATCGAGGACCGCGAACTGGCACGCAAGACTGGGGATAAACTCCAACTGGCCCGCCTTCTCGTCGAGACGAACGTACTTTATGTCCGTACCTGCCTTGCTTATTTCGACTATCGAAAGACGCCGACAGACGCGAACAAGACGCGGCTGTCGGAAGTGTCCGCATCGCTCAAAGAGACGTACGTGCGTTTCGAGGCCACGCCCAACTATGTGTACCTTCCCTTTGGGATCGATCAGCTCCTACTCTCTGTCGACGACGCTCTAGACGATCTGGAGTTGGCGGAGAAGAAACTCGCGAAGGCGCTCGGAGCTGACGAGTCAGCTGCCGCGATTGTCGAGCAACAAAACTTGCACAAACTCGCGGTCAAGAAACACGCTGGAACCGCCAAGAAGTTTCTGCATTGGGAAGGCTTGGTCGATGGACGCGACATCTTGAGCATCCGAGGTGAGACGGTCGAGATTCAGCATCTGCGATACGACCCGATTCAGGGAGCCAAGAGCGATTTCCTCTCTCCTCTGCCCGAACGGGAAGTGACGGTTATCTTGGACGATTTGGAGTCATGGCCGATTCATCCCTTCGTTCTTGAACAACCGAGTCGTGAGAACAACTACACGCTGAAAGTCTATCTCTACGCCGCGCCGTCCGGTTATGGACGGTTCCGGTTGGATTTCTACTATGTCGACCAGAAACCTGAGGCGTTGGGATTGCAGACGCCGTGGTAGAGAGGGACGGAATGTATTCCACGTGACTCGCGCGCGGTCGACGAGCGCTGGGTCGCTAGGGCTTCATCCCCGGCGGTTTCATCCCCAGCAAGTCCCGTGAAGAGGGGGTTTCGGCCAAGAACTTCACGTCCCGCCGTGGGAATGAGCGCGCTTTCTTCACCGCGTTCTCGACGGTCTGGAGAAGCATGCGATAGTCGCTGTCGCTCGTATCTCGATAGACCGCACCCGTGCAGCGCTGCCCGTTGCCTGCTGGCTCAGAGAGAGGGGCGGTGAGGAAGAGGCTTTGCTGCGGACGATCGAGATCGATCCAGTCCGCGCGTGTGATCGCCTCCGGTTTGTGGCACGGGCTGCAACGCCTCGCGTGCACGGACGCAATTCTGGTCGTCAGTTCGGTATCGGCGGGCAGATCGTAGGCTGGATGTTCCGGGCGTTTGTTGATGAAACCACCGTGATAGGGCGCGTTGGCGTCGATCCAGGTCACCAAGCGTAGCCAGTCCTCTTCACTGAGTTTTGCGCGTTCCCGGTGGGGGGTGTTCCGCAACACCTCGACGAGCTTGCTGCGGTGCGACCCGAAAGCCAGTGGGGCTGTAATCTTCGCGTCTTCGTTCACGTCGGACCAGGAGACCAGCTCTCGCGTGAGAATCGTGTCGTAAGCGCGGTTGTGTTGAGCCGTCAGGCCCTTTGAAAAGTCCAGTTCGGCTGCGGGGCTCAGTCCGCCATGGCACTCTGTGCAGTGCCTGTCGAAGACAGGTTGAATGTCTCGTAAGAAACTGATGGCCTGGGTACCCCACGGTGGCGGGACGGGGATGCTTGGAGAGCGGCGCGCCGCGATTGGGGCTCGTCGACTGGCCCCAACTTCGGCACGCGTCTCGTGACACCCCACACACCCGCGCACTTCTCCGGGTTGAAAACTGATAAACGAGCGCATCCGGCGAAGCTCCATGTGATTCTCGTCAAGCAGCTGGAAGTAGAGAGGCGTGTTGGCCGGAACCTGGAAACACGCGCTGCCGTCGGCTTCTATCGGCACCGTGCCAATCACCCGCGCGGGTGTCCAATTGTGCGGCCAGGCTTTTTCCGCGTAACGCTGTCCACCGTGTTGGTTGTCATACGGCCACTGCAAGCGATGCGCGATTCGTAGAAAGCGGATCGCTTGGGGCGAGACTCCGGTTACGCCACGCCCTATATCCCCGATGACACACGTTGCGTATTCGATCTTCGCGTTCGTCACGTCGGCGAGAATCGGCGGCCGGACCCGGGGTTCCAACGGAATCGGAACGAAAGACGAGATGTCCGGGTCCCGGTAGATCAGCTCTTTCGTGCCGAAAACGTCGACCAGATAGATGGCGTAGCCGGTGGGATCGGTCTGCTCGTGCGAGTATGTGTGTGAGGCGAGGAAGTACTTTTCCGATAGGGGCCATGGGGTCATGTAGAACCCGCCGCGGTCCAGGACGCCTCCCGGTTCGACAGGAGTACCCGACATGCCTCCCTCCGGGGGAAGCACCCCCGGGG
>CAYTDF010000386.1:0-4475 GCA_964436365.1 uncultured bacterium
TGGTTGTGTGTCGAAACCTGGAATCTTTTTGTATCCAGTGACTTCGGGGTAGTTCCAGCGGCCTCCCGCGTGCCATTTGCCGCAGTAGACACGAGCGTAGTCGGTGTGCTTCTCAAGCCATTGGCCCATATTCGGAACGTTCTTGTCGATGCCAATGTTGTTATAGGTGACACCGGTTTCGATCGACATACGGCCCGTGAAGAGAGCCGAACGCGCAGGGCAACACACGGGGTTCGCGCTGTGCGATTCGATAAAGGCAGTGCCCTGCCTGAGAAGCCGGTCCAAGTTGGGCGTGTTCACCCAGTGACAGCCGTAGGCGGGATGGTCAAAATGGCCTTTCATAGCGGCAATCGTGTCGATGTTCTGTTGATCGGTGACAATGATGAGGAAGTTGGGCCGCGCCATCTGCCCCTTGGATGAAGCCATGGCCGTCGAAGCGCCCAGCATCGCCGCGCCGGTCTTTATGAAGGTTCGCCGATCGTATTCTTGTCCCCGCAAGTTACTCATGATGTCCTATGCCCTTTCGGCCAACAGTTTCGGAATTGCCTGGCCGTGAAGAGGGCTGTCATCGAAGTCGGCCACGACGCCGTTTGCTTCGCTCAGGACGAACGCCTCCACGCCGGACACAACAAATAAGGCGCGGCCAAACTCGTCCACCCAATACACGGTGGGGATAACGCCCTCACCCAAGTGCTCGTATGCGGTGAGATTCCGAGGCATACCCTTCAGAGGCACGTTCGCTGACGTGCGATATGCGATAGTTTGATGATGCCGTACCTCGTCAAACTCGTCTACCAGTGAAAACGAGCGCCGTTCTGTTGAGGCGTTGAGCAGCCGCTGGACGACATCGATGAGGCTCCACTTGCAGGTGTAGTCTCCCGGTATGTGTGTCACTTCAGAATCGCCGTTGCAGGTTACCGTGAGTGCACCGTCGCGGAACTGCGCAGTCTTCCTTATGCCGCTGAGAAGATAGGGCGTAGCGTCGGGCCCCGTTGCCAGCTTCGCCTCCATCGTCCAGGAAAGCGGGGTGGAGAGCGGGTCATCCCGGGCTAAGACCTTGGCCGAAATGTAGTGGTTGTAGCCCGTGCGGCCAAGACGCATGCAGTTGAAGGAGAATAGAACGCCGTCGTCTTGGCGTTTGCGTTCGATATGAAGGCTCCCTTGTCTGCGAAAATACCAGTAGCCTAGACTGTGGTACGTATACTTAAGGTTCCACTGCCCAAAAGGATTGAAGCCGCCCTCAGGGGGGGCATAGCGTGAGAGAACAAAGGCAAGGCGGTGCAGTGAAAACAGATTCCTTGCATCGGTGACTGCTTGATTCGAAGAAACCATTACGCCGCCCTTCATATGTGTCTCTTTTCGCAAGGGAGCGAGATCCGCAGATGCGCACCGCCCCTCGGCACACGGCTGAAGACTGTGGAGCATCCGGAAAACAGCCGCCGCGAGCAGAGCTGGGCGTGGATTCGAGCGCGACGTTTATGGTAATTACATTGTCAAAGTTTGTCAATTGCACGTGACGTGTTTGCAGGTAACATGTGCCACACCTCCGCAACAATGACGCCACAATATCTTGGAGGTTCTTGATGAGAGTCTTATACACTACGCTTTTATGCGCCTCGACACTGGTTGCGTCGGCCGCCGCGCCGGAGCTGAGGTTTGTCTCCCTACCGCGTTCGCTCACCGTCGACGAGGCGTTCAGCGTCGAGATTTCTCACCAAATGCCCACAAATGCCTCCTCGGTTCTGCATCTGGAAATCAAGGGTCTGAACAATGTCGTTCTGGACTCTCAAACCCAAGCCGTATCGGGAACAGATCAGTGCCGTTTCGAATTCCGCGCACCCGGCGAACCCACAAAGCTACGTTTCGTGGCATGGCTGGGCGAGCGCTGGGAGGACGCCGCGGTTTCCTTGCGCCCGCAAGGATGGATCGGGGTCTACACAGGCGACCGCGAAGCGGCGGCGGAATTCCACAAGAGAATCGGCCCGAGAGACGACGGTCGCTATGCGGTCGCGATGTTACGTGACCGATTGCCCGGACACGATCCGGAGTGGATCGATCTCCTGACGAAGAAACTCCGGTCGGAATCGTATGAAGTTCATACCATAGATGCGGACACGTTCGGCAATCCCTTCTCGCTGTCGGCCGAACGCTTCGACCTGCTGGTTCTTCCTTCCGCCGGGAGACTCCCCGTGGATGGGCTTCCGACCGTCGAGCGATTCGTGAGCGAGGGAGGCGATCTCTTGACCTTGGGCGCACCGGCCTTCTCCGACCCGCTCTGGAAATCGGGCGATCTGTGGATGACACACGAGGCATGGCGGCAACGGCTCACCGCACTCCCGGCAAAGAAGCTGCTTTTCGATTTCGAGGCCGATACAACGGACTCGTGGACGCGAAATACGAACACGCCGGAGTCACCGCTTCATCGCTCGTTCGTTTCGAGTCCCAAGGGACAGGGTCTGCACGTACGCATCGAGAAGATGACCGGTTGGGATGGCCTGTCACACTCCGATCTGGAACAACCGTTCCCGGAAGGGCATACACTGACCACCTTCTACGCCAAGGGATCGGAAGAAACCCGGCGGTTGATGCTGGAGTGGCGAGAGAAAGACGGTTCGCGTTGGATTGCGGTCTTTCCGGTGACAGAAGAGTGGACGCGCGTGGTCCTTACCCCGAGCGAATTCAAGTTTTGGGAGTCGACTCCGGGGCGCGGCGGTCCGGGCGACAGGTTCCGTCCAGAGAACGCCGTTGGACTGACACTCGGCGTTGCGTGGTCGCATACGGGCGGCCGGAGCGGTGAGTACGAATTCGCAATCGATGCTTTGGGAACGACTCCGAATCCCTATGGGGTCAGCCCGGGGGGGCGTGCAGCCCACGCTCATTGTCGAAGGATTGGGACCGAGTTACAAATACTATGAACTTGGAGATGTCGCCTCGATCACCTCACGCTTCGATGCAGGAGCGGACCGGAGCACTCTCCCGCTTCCGGCCCCGATGACGATGAAGGCTCATCATCCGCGGCCCACAGGCAAAGGCTATGCGAGAGGCCGCGACGGACGATGGATTCCCGTGGATGAAGCGTTGGGCGCTTCGGGAGAATGGCGCGGAGCACACGTATCGCTCCATGTGGATGTCGCCGGACCAGCGCGTTCTAGCATACGCGGGTCGGTGGCCATCGCCGACACGTCCTGGTATCACACAGAAGCGGCTCTGGAGCGCGTCCGGCGAGTCGTTTCACGCATAGCCGGAGGCTTATTTTTCCAGGAGGCGGGCGCGGAGTTTTTCACATACCGCGCGGGCGAGAAGCCAGTATTTGGATACCGAGTCGCCAATCTTTCCCGGCGGGATCGGGAAGGACTTCAGGTGCGGTTCGAGCTGACACCTCGCGGCGCATCTCAACCGGTCCACGTCTATGAGGAGCGGTTCGTACTGACGTCGGGGGACGTCCGTGATGGAACCCACACCGTCGAACTTCCGGAAAAGCTACAAGAATTCGTCTTGACGATTCGCCTCAAACAGGACGGCAGGTGGGTCGACGAAATTCGGCACGAGATAAACGTCTTCAATTCTAAGCCCGAATCCGAGCGGCGATTCGTCACCACGCGCGATGGTGATTTTTATCTCGATGGCCAGAAATGGTACATCCACGGGGTGAACTACATGCCCTCAACGGGGATCGCCATCGAAGACTGGAACTCTTTCGAACACTGGATGGGGAGCCGAGCCTACGATCCGGAGTTCGTGCAACGCGATCTCGAACGTTGCCGACAGATGAGCCTGAACCTCGTCTCCATCTTCATCTACCACGAATCCTTGAGCGCGAACAATCTTCTGGACATTCTCGACCGTTGCGAAAAACTCGGACTGAAAGTTAATCTTTCCATGCGCCCCGGGACCCCGATGGCATATCGAGAGGACTGGTGGGAAGAGATCATCCGGGCCAATCGGTTGTGGGAAAACGACACGCTGGTTGCCTACGATATCGCCTGGGAACCGTTCCTTGGGAGGCCCTCTCAACGACGACGGTACGACCCAGATTGGCAAGAATGGTTAAGGGAGCGATACAAGACTGTCGAAGCGGCCGAGCGCGCCTGGTCGTTTCCCGCACCGCGTTTCGAGGGGCGTGTTTCAACGCCACTCGCCGAGCATCTGGGCGAGGATGGCCCGCATCGCCGGATGGTGGCCGACTACCGCCGTTTTGCGGACGAGCTGATTCACAGCAAGTACCAATCTGCGGCGGATCGAATCCGCGCAATCGATCCCAATCATCTCATCAGTTTCCGAATGACCGTAACCGGCGATCCCACGTTCGACGGCTCCGAGAATATGCCGTACGACTTCCAATCCGTGGCCGAGAGCATGGATATCATGGAGCCGGAAGGCTACGGACGGGTCGGCGATTGGGACCGAATCAGACCCGGGCGTTTCACCGTGGATTACGCACGCGGCTGTGCACCGAAAAAACCGGTGGTCTGGGC
>CAYTDF010000386.1:4485-5373 GCA_964436365.1 uncultured bacterium
TCCAAAGCCAATCAGTTGGAAGACTCAGGGCAGGTGGTCTGGGCGGAGGCGGGCGTCCATGTGTGGGACACCCAGGGGATGCGTGTCGATCCTGAACGTCTCGCGTTTCAGAGCACGTATTTCGCCGATTTCTATCGCATGGTCTTGGAATCTCATGCGAATGGAGTGATTTGGTGGTGGTACCCGGGCGGGTACCGCACAAACGAACGGTCCGATTACGGCATCCTCAATCCCGACGGCACCGACCGGCCCTGTACACAGACGATCCGGCGATTCGCGAGTTCGATGCTGGAGAAGAAGACGATCCCCAAAGCCGACACGTTTCTCGATTTCGACCGCGACAGCGACGCACGTGGGCTGTTTGGGGTCTACGAGCGGATTCAGGAAGCCTATTGGGAAGCGATCGAGTCCGGTCGACGTCCAGGGTTGCGGCTTAAGACTCGACCCTAGTTTTTCCGCAGCGATTTCGGCCGCCGACAAGAAGGCTTACGTAGTGCGAAGATGAGGAGCGTGTCAGAACTGCCGGAGATGTTGGCATGACGACACTTCGGATGCGTGCTCTTTCGGGTAAGACTTCTAGGGAAACTGTCCAAGAGAGCTCTTCCAAGAAGGGGTTCCGCGCGGCGAAACAACGGTGCACATGCAGGCCGGCCGTCGGCTGTTAAACGAACGCTCTTTTGAGAAGTATCCAACCGATTAACGGAGGCGAGAATGACAACTGAGAAAAATCAGGTCTACAAATGCAGCGACAAAACGGGTGTCGTCGAAGTGCTTAACGGAAGCGATGGAGCACTCGAATGCTGCGGACAAGAGATGAAACTACTCCGCGAGAATACGACGGACGCGGCCAAGGAAAAGCACGTTCCGGTCGTCGAGGCGCACACCGAG
>CAYTDF010000387.1:0-5355 GCA_964436365.1 uncultured bacterium
GGTTTGGGATGTCGGCATAGCCATGTCTCCGGGTATCTCGTTTCGCTCGTTACGCCTTTACGTCACGTTCATGTAGGTGGCTTCGTCTCGTACGATCAGTTCCGGGTTGATGGGTACTCGGACGATCTCCTTGCCGTCTTTGTCAAAAGCCACCGCATTCTTCTCATCGACCGCGTAGCTGTAGATGATGCTCTGCGTGACGCCGTAGAGCTGGAGCACACCCAGCAGTTCGGGGGACGGTTTGGATATCTTCGCGATAGCGTCCACAACACCCGGGCCGAACATCTGGTATAGGTAAGGAAGGGGGACCCATCGAGGAGGGATGTAGTACACATTGGGCTCCGTGCCCCACTGCGGATAAAGAGGCAGCGCCACCTTCTCTTTCTTGACGAGGTAATGGATGGGGCTCTTTTCGTCGGTAATCCATCCTTGGAGTCGAATCTTGCCGACGCAAGCGGAGATACACCGCGTCACCGTATCCTCCTCAACGCGTGGATAGCAGGCGATGCACTTCTCGGTGACCCGCGTATAGCCGTTGTACATGGGCTTTTTGTAAGGACATTCCCGTACGCAATAGCGATAACCTCGGCAGCGGGTTTGGTCCTGCAACACGATTCCATCTTCCGGCCGCTTGTAGATCGCCGCGCGGGGACAGCCCGCCAGGCAAGCGGGATATGTGCAGTGATTGCATATTCTGGCCAGATAGAAGAACCATATCTTGTGCTGCGGCAACTCGGCCCAATCCTGCGCGATCTTGCCTTCGACGGTGATGGCCTGGTTCGCCGTATCCTCACCGATATTGGGAGCGCGCCATTCATCGTCCTTGGGAATATACCCCGCAGCGGTTTCTTTAGTTTTGGCGGCCTCGAAAATCGTCTTGCCTTTGTATTCTCCGTACGGCTTTTCCGCAGACGTCGCTTTTGGGTCCCATTCTTGCTTGCCCATATAAGCAAGCAGCTTCGAGTCCCATGACTGCGGATAACCACCGAAAGGCTTGGTCTCGACGTTGTTCCACCACATGGACTCCTGCCCTTTGGAGAAAGTCCACGTGCTCTTGCACGCCATCGTGCAAGTCTGGCACGCGATACATCGGTTAGGATTGAATACCGCTGCGAACTGCCTCTCCGGGCGGGCCTCGTCGTATCGGTACTCCATGTCTCTACCAATTTGCCAGTTGTAGACTTGACTCATTGTTCTGTCTCCTTCAACCGGTGAGAGAAGAAATCACAGGTTGATAAACTCTCCGTTAAGATAGGCTTGCATGGCCGCGTTCACATCTCCCGGCGTACGCCCTGACTCACCCGGCTTCCAATTCCCGTCTTCCGCTTTGGTGATCCGCACGAGGGTCTCTTTGGGACAGGTATTCGGTGAGTGGATGTCCGGTTCATAGCCCTCACCGATGTTCTGTCCGTAGATGTCCTTCCGCACCAAACTGTCCGTCATCTGTGAAGGCTGGAGCCAACCGCGTGTGATGGACTGCTGGGAACCGTAACGGAGATTGGCTTGGTAGCCGGTATCCTCCGCCACCGCTCTCCCGTCGGAGCGTGTTTCATGGGCTTTGACACTTTTGGCGGTCGCCATCCATGTCGAATGCTTCATCATGGTCACACTTCGAGGATACGCGGGATTGAATTTGACACGCAGCATGAGGCGCGAAATCTTGTAGTGGGGATCGTCCTTATTCCATCCTTTGTAAGGCCGGTCTTCCGGGTTGGCGTCCACGTAGACGTAATCGCCGTCCGCGAGGCCAAGCCCCACAGCGTCGTCGGGATTCATCTGAATCTGGTGTTCGCCCACCCCCGGTATTCTCTTGTCCACACGGTAGGGGTCTCCGAAGTTCGAATCCCAAATCTGGTTCCAATCCACTCCGCTCCAACTCGAGTGGACACGGTGCCGCGTTTTGGGCGTGAGACAATAGAACTGGAAGCCTTGTTCCCACAACGGGCTTTTCGTGTTCTTCACCTCGCTCCACGGCATCTTGACGTTCCGCGCCTGTCGCGCCTCGACACTTTCGTCGTCGAGTCTGAAGCCGTAATCGTCGGGTCGAATCAGCGGATGGGAACTTACGATTACATTGGGCAGGTAGGGGGTCGCTTCCACCGGCTCGCGGTGCACGATCAAGTTCTCTCCCAATCGGAGGAACTCATCTTCATCCCGGTAGAACTCGAGCCGGCCGCTCTTGTTGTAGAACGGCTTCGACTCGTTGATCTGTTCGTAGCCTGGGATGCGCGGCAGGGTGCGGAACATCGCCAGCCATCCGCGTTCTGAAGCCAGTAGTTCTTCTACGTTGTATCCCTTGGTTGTCGAAGAAGCGTCGAAGATACGTTGGGCATAGACCTCGGGCTTGTCTTCGAGGAAGTAGCGGAAGTACTCCCGATAGCGTTTGTCGCCTGTCACTTCTGAGAGTTTTTCCGCGACACCCGCAACGATGACACCGTCGGGCCGGGAATCGTAAAGAGGATCGATGCCGCCTTTCCAAACTTGAATGAATGGATTGGCGCACGATCCCGTGAAGTTCATCTGCTGGCACTCCATCCATGACTGGGCCGGGAAAACGATGTCGGCATATTCGCACGAGCCCGTCCACTCCACTTCGTTGTGGGCGATGATCTCCAGTTTGGGATCGACATTGGCGATCATGTTGTAGGCCCACTTCGCATTATTAAGCAGATTGACATTCGCGGCCCACATCATTTTGGTCGGTGTGGGTATGTGGCTTTTCCCCGTCAGGCAGACGCGGCCATGTTTGGGGGAATCGACGATGAGAGGAGTGTCTTCGTAGTTCCAGTAGCAGATGTTCTCCATCTTCAGAACTTTATTGATCTTGCCTTGGTCAATGGCGAGTGGGTCTTCCGCGATGTAGGTCCCCACACCGTTGAAGACGGCCGACTTGTAGTTGCCGGCCCAATGCCCAACATTGGCGCCCGGCTTGCCGATGTTGCCGGTCAGCGCAAGAGGGAGGAATACGGCCCGTGTCGTGATGTCGCAGTGGAAGTAGTGGTTGATCCCTTCCCCGCCATGAATCATAACCGGCTTGATGGTGGCGATGTCGTTCGCCAGGCGCTCAACCAACTGGCGTGGCGTTCCCGTGACCGCCTCCACCATTTCTAGGTCGTATTCTGAACACAATTCTTTGTAGGTCTGGAAGACCGTCGTAACTTCCACTTCAGCGCCGTCGACGGTCTTGACTTTCCACACGCCTTCGAGAACGGCATTCACACCTTTGTCGTCGAACTCATCACCCACATCATCCCGGCTGACAGGAGCGGGGGCGTTCGCGCCGCCGTCCCAGACGCAGAAATCACCCCACTTCTCACGGCGTTCGGGAGTGATTTTCTGTGTGCTAACGCTGTAGCCGCGTAGCGGAGCGTTACGATAGCCGGGAATGACCTCATCCGGCTTCAGCAACTTGCCAGTGTCTTTTCGGACAAGCAGAGGCAGGTCGGTAAATCGCCGCACGAAATCGCCGTCGTATTTCTTCTCTTCCATGAGGATACGGCAGACACCCAGCAGGAGCGCCACGTCACTCCCGGGGCGGATGGGAACCCAGTAGTCCGATTTCTGGGAAGCGGGACTGTATTCAGGAGAGATGTTGACCACTTTCCCGCCGCGCTCGAGGGATTCGATCCACCAGTGTGCCTCGGGCATCTTGTTCTCGACCATGTTTTTTCCGATGAAGATCAACAGTCTGGCATTTCGGAAATCGTCGAGTTCTGGATCGAAGGTTTGAATCCCCGTCACCATGGGATGTCCGGGAGGCAGGTCGCCGTGCCAGTCGTAGTTACTCCAGCCGCGACCGCCGAGTTTACCGTCATGAATCCCAAGCATGTTGGCGAAGCGGTATAGGGATCCGATTTGAAGAATCCCGCACAGCCACATGCCGGCACGACACTTGATGGACTGGGCCGCGCTGCCATGCATGGCTTCGATCATCTCGGGGGGATAGCCTTGGGCCTTCAGCAATGCCGCCCCTTTTTCGCCGCCATACGTGGTTAAAATACGATGCACGGCTTTCGCCATCAGCGTCTGGGCTTCGTCCCACGGCAGCTGCAACCATTCGTCCTCACCACGGCGGAAGTACTTTCTGTCTCCGAGGCCGTTGCTGTCCGTAGGAAAGTCCGCCTCGATCCATTCCTTCCATCCTTTGCGAACCATCGGTCCTTTGATGCGATACGGACCATAGACACGTCTCATGAAGGTGTATCCCTTCAAGCAACCACGAGGATTCCACGAAGCCGCCGTGTGGTTACCCTGAAGATCTAGCGCCTTCTCGCAATCGTAGGGCTGCTCAATCCGGGTGACGATGCCGTTGCGCACATAGGCGCGTAGCCGACACTGGTGCGTATCGTTGGGCGAACAGGCGAAGGTGAAACTTCGATCAAACTTGTATTGATCCCGATAGACCTTCTCCCACTCCACATCGGGATAGGCGGCCAGCGGGTTTTCTACGTCGTACGCCTTCAGTTTGTCAAGCGACAACGCGACCCCGTTGCGGGTAATGAGGGTACCGGCCCCAGCCGCTCCGATCGCTCTGAGAAACTGACGCCGAGAGGATTTGCTTCTCGGGACTTCAACACGGTTGTTGTTCGTCGTTTGATTCACCGTGAAATCTCCTTGCCGAATCGCCTGCGATTATTGCGTTGGATGGCCGCATTCTTATAATGTGGTGCCTATATGCCTATTACAGTCGAAAAAAAATTCGCCTTTGGCGACGGGCCATTCCTTCCTTCCAGCGTCGCCGCTGTTCCTCTACTCATCTTTTACTCCTCATCGCTCGGCACGTCAATAACTCCGTGCCCCTTTTTGTTCTATTTTCACAAACCGTCACGACGCGCCACCACCAGTATTCTATTTGAATAATAGTCTATATTAACTATGGCATACCCAATCCCTTTGAATGCCGCCCTTCGTCAAACGCCATCCACTGTCTGATTCTGGAACCCTTGTGCAACGCAAGATCGTGAAATACACACAAATGTTCCGACATTAGTGCATCAGTCAAACTCGCTGAACTCTTCCGACGTCGTTTTCTCCTTCTCTTTTTGCTGCGCGGCCCATTCTCGCCACTCAGCCTGATCGACATGTTCCGTAAAAACGAACTTCATGATCTTGTTCACGTCGCGATCGAGAAGCTTGAGGTTGGGCATCTTTGTTTCGGGCAAGATGCTCTGGGGGTCGGCGATCCAACGTTTCGCCCAGTCTGTCCGAATACGTCCTTGTGCTAAACGAAGGTCGGGGGCGAGCGGAATAATCGCCTCCATCTGCGTTTCTTCGTAGAACTCCTTGGTAGGCGGCAGGTACTCTCTATCGCCTACCAGGTGACAGCTCTGGCAATTGGATAGTTCAAAGAGACTC
>CAYTDF010000388.1:0-1240 GCA_964436365.1 uncultured bacterium
TGTATTCCGGAAACGTGGTACAAAACCACTGGGCGGACTCCGGAGAATTCGTCCATTTCTTGCTCAGCCGAAGGAACGGCGAACGGACTGTCTGGAAATGCTCGACGTCTTCGCAGATGAGAAGGAGTGGGATACGGTAGCCCACGTCGGAGTCGGTAAAATTCGCCTTGTAGCGGCGGTACCCCAGACGTTCGTAGAGTTGCAGCAAGGCCGGAGCGCAGTTGCAGAAATTGATTTGCACTCCGCGTTCCCGTCCGTATTCGTAGCCCGTGTAGAGAAGTCGCGCCAAGACGGCGTGTCCGCGCCATTCGGGGGCGACGACCAGCCGTGAAGAAAAACTGAGGCTGCTGGGTGAAAAATGGCTGAAACGCGCGAGTTCGTACTCTTCCTGAAGCGTCTCGTCCCCCAAACCGGTGTCGCCGAAGTTCAGACGAAGTGCGGCGATGATACCTTCGTCCGTTTCCGCGTAGAACTGGATGGCGCCTTCGTCCAGCGAATCCTTCAGTTGTCTACTCTCGTGATCGGCGGACGCGACTGTCTTGCCCATCTCTTCGATATGGACTTGGTATCGCAAGCGATCGATCGCTTCTTTGGTTTCCTTGTCTTCGGCCAATCGGATGGCGACGCTGTGGTCGGAGGCGGTGGTCATCTCTATTTTATGAATACTTCAGTATAGTTCCCAGGAATCTAATCCGGTTTCGGGTTCCGGCGCGGACGCTGAGTCGGCTTGGATCGTATACCCACCGGCTTGATTCGTGAGCTGCCCCACCTGGACGACATACGTTCCGCTTTGTAGAGGTGGGCCGTCCGCACCGTCTCGTGTAAACGTCATAGTATACGGCCCGCTATCCACGCGCAACACGGGAGTCCGGTTGCTCCAGTCCTCCCCGTTGAATTCCCACGTCTCTGCGAGTCGTCCATTCTCGTTCATTCCGCCGAACAGGACGATTCGGTCGCGACCGGCATCGTAGGCCATGCCCGTGCGGCTACGGACGGATGGGCGATGGACTGGCTGGATTTCGGACCACGTTGCACCGTCCCACATCCATGTATCGTTGAGGTGGTTGTTCGTATCCGCACCGCCGAAGAGCACGATCCGCTCGCGAAGTGAATCGGTTGTCATTCCAAAAAACTTTCGAGCGGAAGGCCAGGCTTCGGTGTCGATCCAATCCCAGGATTCACCGTTCCATCCCCATGTTCCGTCGTAGTAGGTTCCCTCCATATCCTTCCCACCGAACAG
>CAYTDF010000388.1:1255-2355 GCA_964436365.1 uncultured bacterium
CCATCCCATGACCGAAGCGGGCGGTTGGGGTCCCTTCCGATATCTTTCTCCATTCTTTCCCATCGAACTCCCAGGTATCGCTGAGGGCCTGGCTGTTGCTTGCCGCGCCTCCATAAAGAACGGTCACGCCTCGGCGGCTGTCGTACACCATGGCGAATGAACTTCGCGCCGGTGGCGATTCCGTCGTGATCGCTTCCGACCAATGCCCGTCCTTGTAGATCCATGTGTCTCCGAGTTTTGTTGCCCCGACCGGATCGTCACCTCCAAACAGGATGACCCGTTCGTTTCCTGGGTCGTAGACCAGTCCGTGGCTGATTCGTTTCCCCGGCGCGGGAAAGGCCGGAATCAGCGACCAGCCTGTGCCGCTCCATTCCCAGCTTTCGTTGCTGGGGCCCTCGGCCAGCCACCCCCCGAACAGCATCATTTTGCTCAGCGCGGCGATGTAGACCAGCATCGAGTTTCGATTCGGGTGGGGTGCTCCTGAAGATGTATAGAACGTGCTGCCATTGAGAAGAACGTTCACTCCGAGCGGTTGATTGCTCTGCGGTGTCACCGTCAAAGATAGGTCTTCGAGAGCGTCGTGGACGACCACCGTGAATGGAAACGAACTGTCGTCACCGGGCCCGTGACCGCTCACCATCGGCGCATCGAAAGCTAAGAGCTGAGAGAATTGTTCCGTTGTGTCCTCTAAGTCTTCGCAAACGAACCGAATCTCGGATGTCTCACCTGCGCGCACGCGGACCCGTTGCAGAAGGCTGGGGCCATCCCCGTCTGTCTCCCCGCCTTCTCCGTCTCCGTTGTAGTACTCCGGACGCGGCGGGCGTTCGAAGGCTTGGCCGGTGGTTCGCCGCGAGTGTTCCCCCACAGAACTCCCACCGTTGAAACCGGCGTCGGCAACCGGCTCGATCCAGACTTCGTAGTCGCCGGGAGGGAGACCTGGGAGATGGAACGTACCGTCGAGCTCGCCCAACGAATCCGCTTCATTCGAGACCACAATGTTGAACGGATCGTCAGACAACCGTGCGTTGACGATTCCGCCCAGCACTGGGGGGCCGTCCGAAAAGACTGCTCGGCCCGAGATTGTGCCGTAGTCGTTGGCG
>CAYTDF010000388.1:2365-5354 GCA_964436365.1 uncultured bacterium
CTTCTATCGGATAGAGCTCGGAAAGCCAAACCCCGTCATCATACCGCGGTCTCAGTTCGGGCATATCCGACACGGTCCTCGCGAAGGGGTACATGATCGAAATGTACGCGTTATCCGCGCCGTACGAACTGTTGTACATATAGGAATAGAACTGTGTATGTCGGAGCCCTGCAAAATGACCAATTTCGTGTGCGATCACTTCGCTGATCATCTCTTTGCCGGCTTCGAGTGGACGCCCGCTCTCCGAAGTTAGAAACCAGCCATTGATAACCATATAGCCGTCTACGTACGCCGAATCCTGACGTTGCGTGCTCGAAAAACCCAGAACCTCACGCTGAGCGTCTTCTCCCTGCAGGAGCTCTACGAGTTCTCCGTCGTTGTCGAAAAAGAGAGGATTCTTTCCCCGGCTAATCTGCTCGTTCAGGATGTCGCCGAACGATCTTGCCTGCGCTACCCTGCTCCAACGATCGTCCGTCCACGTCCATGTGTCGCTAAGGACCGTTGTGCTCCGTTCTCCTCCAAGCAAGATGATTTGCCCCAGACGTTCGTCGTAGGCCATCGAATGCAACTGTCTGCGAGACGGCGGACGGGAGGGGAAGAGACGGGTCCACTCCGCTCCATCCCACATCCATGTGTCGTTCAGCACCGCATCATTCGTGTCGTACCCGCCAAAGAGCAACGTCTGGTTGCTGACCGTGTCGACTGAAACGGCGGACGAATCCCGTGCCTCAGGGCCGTTCGGCGCATCGACCGATGCCCAGTCCTGCCCATCCCACTCCCACAGGTCGGCGAACGTATCCTCATTCGTGTACCCGCCGAACAGCATGATCTTGTTGCGCACCGGATCGAAGAAGAGATTGTGTCCGGCTCGTGCAGTGGGCGCGTGTGACGGTTGTTTCTGCACCCAAATTCCACCGTCCCATATCCATGTGTCGGCATAGTACTCTTCGCTGAAGAAAGCGCCGCCAAAAAGAACGATCTCCTGCCGAGCCGGATCATAGGCCATCGAGAACGAATGACGCGCTGAGGGGCTCGCTTTGGGGAAGACTTGGCGCAAACCGGCTTCGTCCCATCTCCATGTATCGTTCAGAGGCGCTTGCGTTCCAAAACCGGCGAAGAAGATCACCTGTTCCCGGGCGGAGTCATAGGCCACTCCAAAATCGTTTCGCGCGGGTGGCGCATCCACCGATCTCTCTTTGCGCCATTGCGTATCGTCCCACCACCACAAATCGCCAAACGTGCTATTCCCGTCGTAGCCGCCGAAGAGATACGTTTTTTCTCTGCCGGGGTGGTAAAACAACTGATGACTGAAACGGGGATTCGGACCCAGCGAAAACGCGCCATAGTCGTTGTCCAGACGCTCGCCTTCTTGGAAACGGAAACTCGTCGTCGTGACCTCGTTCCACATTTCGACGCCGCTCTTGGCCAGTTCGGCGGCCTCAACCGCACCGACATCTCCCAGCGGGCCTTGGTCGAGATTGTAAGTGACCTGGGGCTCGGGCCACTTCACCGGACGCGCCGGGTAAGCCCCCAGGGTAACGACCGAGTACACCCCGGAATCTCCCGTTTTGAATACGTACCAATCCGCTTCCTTCTCCGATCCGATTGAGGCGGAGTAGGCCTCTCCGTTGACCGGGAGAGGCGTGGCTTCTGGCGAGGTGGGAGGTGTGCCGCCGTCTCCTGGGCCATTCACACGGACGCGGTACGGTCCCGTGTCGTTACGGCCCGGGTTATCGAAAACGGTGACCTTTGCGTAATAGACCTGGTTTGCCTCCAACGTCACGGGGATTCCCGCGAACGTACTGAGCAGATCGTCATTGCTGGCGACCTTTGTGGTTTGGCTCCCGGGGCCGTACAGGGTCAGGAATGTGTCGATGTTGGTTCCGTAGTCGATATAGACTGGGCCACCGCAGAGCGCCGCGGGTGCAAGCGCCAGGACCGCCGCGATCCAGACCACGATCCTGGGAGATGCACTGGATGGTTTAGGAAGGGGCCCAAAGCACAAGTTCATACTTTCTATCCTTTGTCGTCTCACTCTTGCCGGACACCACGGGCTGGATATTCCGAAACGCGCACAGTCAACGTTGGAGGCTCGAAGCGCGCTTGTTGCGGTAATAGCGCCGTTTCTTGGCTTTGCGGTCGTCAGCGGGTCCCTTATGTAGTTTGACGAGTTCCGCGATTCCACGTTTGAACACTTCGAGTTCTTTACTGACACATCTCTTGAGAGCGGCCTTCTCTTTTGCGGAGAGACGTTCGGTCTGTGTGGGGGCCTTTCCGGTTAGCACTTCAGCGGAGGAGAGACCGGAAAAGAGAATTCTCTCGCTCGTACTGTGGCGCACACGTTTGGTCCCCGTTTTCAACTCCTTTGAAATACGGAAAACACCTTGTTCCAAACCGACAGGAGCGGCAAACCCCCACCGGCTTTTCGGATACAGGCACACGATCGCCTCCTGACCCAGTTTCACAGTCACCCTGGGGCTGCCCCACGCGACGCCACTCCCCTCCAGTACGCCCCCGGCCTGTTTGAACGTCACCGTACTTTCCGATCCGTCGACTTCGCCCTTGAGAATCTCGGTGGCTTCTATCGTCGTCCAAGTGCAGACCAGACCGCTCTGGCTGTCGAGTCTCGTCTCAACGCCGGTGACCGTACCGTGCACAATGCACCCTGAGGAAGAGACGATCTCATGCAGGGGCAGGGGCCGCACAGTGGATGCTGTCGCTGTCATGGGGGCCGAGAGAGCGGCGACACAGACCACTGCCCAGAGTGCGCATCGAGGGACGAGGTCCCGTTGGTGTTGATGTTGTGTCGTTGCCATATTTGTTCGACTCCCGGCGAAGGCTGATACGTACTGCGCGCACGACCGTAGCGTTACGCAATTCTACACATTCGTTGGAGGATCGCTAAGAGCTCTGGAGTGGCGGAAGGGTTATACATCTTCGCCTTCACGGCGACGCGAGTGAGCACAGACAAGGTATGGCAGTGACAGCG
>CAYTDF010000389.1:0-5340 GCA_964436365.1 uncultured bacterium
GCAAGACTCCGTTATCAACCAGAGCGTAGCCCGCGTCCTGGCCGAGAGTTTGATAGATCAGTGAGAAGAATATCGAGGCGGCGATGAAGCCCAAGACGAACTTCGGGAAACGATACCATATCTCCATGGCACTCACGGTTCGGCCTTCTGTGCGATCGACTTTGGCGCACCAATAGACCGCCACACCGAATGCGATGACGCCAATCAGCACATTCTGGATCATCTTGATGGTCGCGGCGACATGCAGGGCTTTGTCACTCAAGAACGCTCCCGCAGCGGCTACGGCACCGGTGGCATCGATGGTTCCGCCCATCCAAGCGCCACCGAGCACGTGAGGGATGTTCAGGGCAAGGATGATGTTCGGCAGGACGATCATCATTATTGAGGTGAAAATCAACGAAATGGCTACGGCCAGCGTCAGTTCTTCCTTTTTGGCGCGGCAGGCGGCGGCGGTGGCGATGGCTGCGGAGACACCGCAGACGGACATATCCGCCGAAATGGTGATGTTCAGCGTCTTGGAAGGAATCTTGAGGACTTTCTGGCCGAAGAGATACGTGCTGATCAGGACGATGGGGGTGACTACCCAGGCCACGAAGATTCCCGGAACACCGATGGCCAGGATTTTGCCGAAGAGGACTTCCGCGCCCAAAAGCACGAGCCCGGTCTTGATGAAGTACTCGGTCTGTACCGCCGTCATCACCCACTTTGGGGTGCCGACGGTGTTGCTGATCAAAAGGCCAATGAGAATCGCCCAAGCGGGGTAGCCAATACCGAAGGCCTTCATCGTGCTCTGTCCGGCGAGCATCTGGGCGAGGACGGCGATTACAAAGACAAAGGCAAAGCCCTTTAGGAACTCGCCGAAGGAATGCCCCATAACGGCCATACCAATGCCGAAGAAAATCCCCAGGAATAGACAGAGCCCAATCAGATACTGCAACTGACTATAAGCCTTCACCTTCGTCTTTTTCTGAGCGGAAGACTCCTTGCCCTTTGCATCGCGCCAGACCGCGATTGCGGAGACCGCCTCCTCGTTCTTTGCGCCGTCTTCATAGTTGGCCGATTTTGCCTCTGCTTCCGCAGTTTCAGCGACCCCGAGAAGTTCGGTCGTCTTCGCTTTCGCGGCGTCGTATTTCTTCATGGCCGCCGCCTTTTTCGCTTCGGCTTTCCCTTCATTCATGAAGAAGGCGTCGATTGGATTGGTCTTCCATCCATGCGGTTTGGCGGTCCATTTGGCGAGGGTCTTGGCGTACCCCTCGCCCGTCGCCTTAATCTTCTTCTTGGCGTCGTTGGCGCGGTACCAGGTGACCGTCTTGAAGGGCGCCACGTCGGACTCGGTTTCCATCACAGCGTTGGCCGTCAGGATATTCTCGTTCATCCTCTCGGGAGGACGAGGCAGAAAGATCGCGAGACCGATCAGGATGAGTGCGAATCCCAACCAGATCGCCCAGTAGTCCTCCAGTTTCCAAAGATCCGAGATGCCTCTCTTTTCACTCATGATGGGAACCCTTTCCGAATGAGACGTAGATATCTATTGCAGCCAAGCCCAGACCGTCGATTCGAGACGGGCAGCCGAACGCATTTTCTTCCAAAAAAGTCTAGCACAGTGGATTGCGCTGTATACCGAGTTGAGTACAGGGCCTCTTCGTTCGAGAGTGGGGCGGTTCAGTTGCCGCTCTTCTCAGGGGCCAGTCGGTCCAGAAGAGCGAGACCTGTGGAGACAAGCCGGGGAGCCGAATCGGTTTGGAGCGGACTGGAGCGGGCGCGCCAGGTCTCGTACCCGCCGCGCTCATAGGCGATCGGTGTCGGGATATAACCGACGTAATCGTTCGCCAACTCGATGCAAAACGTAAGGTCGAACGGGCTCTCGGCCTTGATCTCAAGTCCCAACTCAACGAACGCCTCACCCGGGAAGGTCACGACCGCAACGTCGCCGATGCGGATGGCCTGAACCTCGGTCTGGATTACATCATCCATTTCCGCCATCAAGACCGTCTCTCTCGCGTAGATTTCCGGCATTGATTTCAAGACGTCCTTCCCCTCGAGTATCCGCTGGGCCTCCTCGACCTCTTGACTCGTGGGTTTGCGCCGCCCCAGTTCGACAACGCTTCCGCAGGCGGCGAGCGGCACCCAATCGCGATATTCGATCTTCTCGAGGACCCGCAGGGTCTCATCGGCGACGAGTCGAGCGACGTGGTGCATCTGGTGATAAAGATGCGGTTGTTGGAGGCGCGTGCTTGTATCGATGTTGTTGATGTTTCCCGAGCAGCCGTTGGTCAGCATGGGTACGAACGGCGGCTGGGTGACGCTCGGGGGGGCGGCGAACTCCCGCGATAGGATGGCCGCCCACTGGCCGATATAGTCGGCGCTGACGTCGGAGCCCGGGTTGCCTCCCACGTAGTGCAGGGCGTAGTTGCCAAGGACCGCGATGGGAGTCCCGTCGGTACTTTGAACGGATAAGAGAGGTATTTCAGGGTCGATTGGCCCGGCGGTCTTGACGATGTTGGGATTCATAGATCCGGGATTGGTCTTGACGGTGTCATCGGTTCGGCCCCAGGGGTTCTGAGGCATTGTGCCCTCTTTCATGAAGAAACGCCGGTTGAAGACGGCGCGGGCTTCCTGGCCCGCTCCCCAGCCGATCCGCGCCGGTTCGAGGTTGTTGACGGCGCGGCGGACACTGTCGGATATTTTGACGACAAGGTCCGCAAGATATTCAGGGTCGGGGTCGCTTTGAAAAAGAGGCGCTGGTGTCGGCGCGGTATGGGTGTGGGTCGCGGCGATGAGAACGCGGTCGGGCGATATTCCGGTATGTGTTTGAATCAATTCTTTGGCTTGTGCGACCGTCTCTTTCGCAATGGCGATGATGTCGCAGACGACAAAGGCGATTCGGCCGGTTTCGTTTTCGAGAACAAGACTGCGGGCGAAGAGCTCATCGTGGACGTGCGTGGCCGTACGGTCACGCATGGAACCGCACAACGAACTGCCCAAGGGCGGAGTGATGTTGGCCGCCGCCGCTCCGGCTTTGAATATTCTGTCCGCCTCTTCCTGGGCGTGCGCCCCGGGGAGCGTGGCGAGAGTGAAGGCAGTTAACAGAACCGTCAGAAGGGAAGTGCTGTACGGGCGTCTCATTTGAAGTTCCTCATCTCTATTCTCAGATAAACCAGTCTCGAATACCAGATTGTAGCGAGCGATGACTTGCCCCGTCAATCAATCGGGGGTGTTGTGTCGGTGTGCACCGAAGATTGTTCCTCCCCCTTGTCTGTCGTCCGAGCGCATTTCTATGATTTGGCTAGACAAGCGCACCAAAGGGGGTGCTCTCATCGGGCGAGTCCGGTAGGCTCTCCCTGTTTCCTGTGTTGCGCCCTCCGAGGCATGAACCCACAGATTAAGGACCGAATGATGAATCCAGATCGCAAGTCCACACGACGCCACTTTCTGCAAACCTCAGGAACCTGTCTTCTTGGATCGGGTTTACTGGCCAAGACGCCTTCTGCGTGGGCTGCGGGCAAGAGGTCGAATGTCATCTCTTGCCGAGATACCCACCTGGATCAGGTGGAGGGCGCGAAGGACGCGTTCAGTGCGATGAAGCAGATCGGGATTACCGGCGTCGAGGTGGTGGTGAATTTCGAACGGGTTTGTTCGAGCCTGTTTCATCCGAAGAAGAAATACTCCATCGGCAGCCAAAAGGCTGTCGATGCCTTGCGACGGGACCTGGAAGCAAACGGCGTGGAGATCACAGCGTTCTGCATGGCGAATCGTTTTGACGAACGTCTGGAGGACGAACTGGAATGGGTTGCGGATGTTGTCGGCGTGGCCAAAACACTGAATGTCAAGGCTATCCGTATCGACGTCGTGCCGAGAAGAATCAAGCCTGAGGATTTTCTTGATTTTTCCATCACCGCAGGGAAGCAAATTGTCAAGAAAGTCGAAGGTACCGATATTCGCTACGGTATCGAAAACCACGGGTCCATGACCAACGATCCGGAGTTCTTGGCCCGTCTGTTTGATGGTGTCGATTCGGATGCTCTAGGCCTTACGTTAGACACGGGGAATTTCTACTGGTATGGCCATATGCTCCATAATGTGTACGGGATTTACAAGAGATTCGCCTCGCGAGTCTGTCATACACACTGCAAGAGTATCAACTACCCCGAAGAGAAGCGTAACAGCCAACGCCCCAGAGGATGGGAGTATGGGAAATACTGTAGCCCGGTGTACGAGGGCGACATCGATTTCGACCGTGTGGCGGCCATTCTTTACGGCGTAGGCTATGAAGGAGATTTCTGTATCGAAAACGAATCACTCGAACGCTTCCCGAAGGCAGAGCGTGGAGCGGTCTTGAAGAAGGAAGTGGAGCATCTCCGCAAGCTTCTGTGACGGATCGCCCGTGGTGTGCCAATGCTTGTGGTGATGGGTCGTGGAGGCGAGCTTCGAGATATGCCGCCCCGTGTGTCTGAACTCGGGTTGTGGGGTACCGTGTCCAAAATCAGGTTTCGCCACGGCGTGGCGGAAATGCTATGCTGGTTGGGCTTGGTAGATATGGAGAGCAGCGGTGTATCCCGCATCTCCTGAACGCCCGGGGATTCGTGTAGCGTCCAAGGGAGACGGCCATGGGAATACTCATCATCGGCGATTCTGAGTCCTCGCGAGAGGCGCTCGATAGATTGCTACGCGAAGCGGGGTACGAGTCTATTCTGCACGCGGGCTCCCCCCAGGAGGCGTTGGAGATTGTCCAGCATTCTGTCGAGGACGATGGCGCGGTTGATTTGATCGTGCTGGACCTGAGTGCCCCACAAGAGCAATTCGCCGAAGCCATCGGTCAAATCAAGTCGGGGTCAAGTGCACAGGATATTCCGATTCTCGCCTTTGTGGACGAAGGAGAGCCGGAGAGTATCCAACATGCTATCGACGCCGGTGCGGTCGATTGTGCTCAGAAAGGCATCGCTACTTCCGAACTCACAGCTCGTATTCGCTTGGCCCTTTGTGTGAAAAAGGAGATCGACCGTCGGAAGGAATGCGAGTTGCGTTTGAGAGCCCTGCTGCGACGTCTCGACGGTGCGAATGAAAAGATAAAGGAGCTGTCGTATCACGGTGGTTTGACCGGTGTGCCAAGTCTTCGTTACTTCACGGAAACGATGGAGAAAGAATGGAGACGCGCCGTTCGAGAGTATTCGCCAATCTCTGTCGTGCTGATGAACGTCGATCGTTTTGAGGCATTCAACGAGCGGTACGGTCATTTGCGCGGAGACGTCTGCCTCAAACGAGTGGCGAGTGCGGCGCGCGGGGCGTTGAACCGCCCCGGGGACATTCTGGCGCGCCATGGCGGTGATGAGTTCATCGTTC
>CAYTDF010000390.1:0-3629 GCA_964436365.1 uncultured bacterium
CGCGGTCTGGAGGCGGCTGGTCTGGTTAGGAGCGCCACTGGTGTTCTTCAACGTGCTATGGAGTTTGCACATGGCAGGGCAGAACGCCCCTTCTGTTTACGGCTTCCAGGACTTTCCTCCTTCAATGTTCTTCGAATGCTTTTGTGGGGCGAAGGCATGTACAAGGGCATTCGAATTCAACTTGGGCGACACGGCGGCTCTGGGATTCTCGTATGCCGAAGCTTCGGCGGAAGAGGCCTATCCGGGGATCGAAACTTACCGGCGGGCTGTGGCGATGATTGAGGGACCCCCCGTGGTGATCGTCGACATTTTCTGGGTCAAAGGCGGTGTCAACGCCGCCGAGAGCGGCGAGCACATCCACGATTGGTTCACTCGTGGATTCGACGCACCGTTTTCGACCGAGGGGCTTACCGAGAAGGTAAAACGTGAGGGGACATTGGCGGGGGAAGATGTGCCGTATGCGTTCCTGCATGACGATCCGGAGCTGGACGATCCCGTCAAGAAAGAAGCGAGCAAGAGGGCCTTTGGAAGTTATGTTGGGAGTGGGTATTCGTATCTGGAAGACGTGACGACGGCGCGGGGAAGCGCGGGCTGGTATGCGGACTGGAAACGTGAAGAACTCGGGTTGCGCACCTTCATGCTGGGAAGCGGCGTCGAGCGAGTCGCGCTCTGTCAGGGGCGTCCGCCACAGCGTGGAGCGAACCCGGAATCGTTGCGTTTCGTGCGATTGCGCAGCAAGCCGGGGCCGAACGGTGAGTCGATTTTTGTGGCGTTGATCGAGCCGCATCAAGGCAAGCCACGCGTAACCGATGTGAATTGTTCGCAGTCCGACTCGGACGGTGTTGTCGTCTCGTGGCGCGATGGTGTTGGCGGAACGGTGTACGAGCTGAACGTCAAGCCCGAAACCGTCTATCTGAAGACCGATGGGAAACGCGGCGCAGAACTCCGTTCGGTAAGCGGACGAGTTGTTTCTGTGAAGCCCGGTGAGGCCCATACGAATGTGTCGTGTCTGTTCGAGAGCGCATCGCTAGAATCCACAAAGGCTCTTGTAGGGAGCTCGTTAGTGACAGACCCTGTGGGCGCGCGCCGGGCGTATCCGGTGGAGAATGCGGGGAGTCGCGTCGCTGGAAACGACAACGGGACGAAACTCGATTTGACGCTCGGTTACGAACCGTGGATCGGCAAGAATACGATCGGGAGCGTCGATCCAGAAAAGAAGAGTTTCAATCTGAAGTACAATAATCGTTTGTCGGGGGGGGGACGGTTTCGTAGCGTGTGGGCGTGCGTGGGCGACCGACCGGCCCTGTTTGTCAGCGATATTAAGGGGAAAGAGGTTCAGCTGAGTGGGGCGGACGAGAAGGCGCTTCAAGCGCTCCCGGTTGGTGGGGAAGTCCGTTTCACCGATATCGTTCCGAACCAGGAAGTCGAACTGACGGTCATCGTGCGTCCTGAATGAGGAGAGCGGTTATGATTCGAGTTGCCTACGCGGTTTTCTGTCTGCACTTGGCTTGCGCAATCCTTCATGCGGAGCCGCCCGCCGGAAGTGTCGTCCCCCTTGTGCGCGTCGCCGATGTGAATGTTGGCGAGTCGGAGACGGTTGAATTGAGTGACGGGACAAGTGCGACAATACAGGTGTTGGCCCTCGATGAGATTCGAGACGATATTCGTGGGGCCGTTCGTATGTCGCGCGTGAAACTGGTGGTGAATGGCGAGACGCGTGAGCTTGAGGCTGCGCCCTATCGGCCACCGATCACAATCGCAGGGGTTCGGATCGATTGCCCGGTCACGCAAGGATACGTAGAAAACAGTTCAGGCGATCATTGGGGCTTGGAGAAGGACGTTCGTTTGCGGCTTTGGCCTGCGGGCTCACCGCTGGTGCGGCCAGGGAGCCTCGGATACCCGGTCAAACAACGCTGGTCCGCTTCACTCACATGGATGGATAACGAACCGGTCGATGCGGGGGAGCGTATTCTGCCTACAATCTATTACCACAGCGGAGTGGACATCGGGGGCGCTGAAGGACGGGTGGGGGTGATCGCGGCGACGGACGGATTGGTCGTTTCGCGCGGCGAGGCGATACTTGCGGGGTATGAGGATACTCCTGTCAGCAAACGACAGGATGTGGTCTATCTGTTGGACGCGCGGGGGTGGTACTACCGCTACAGCCATCTTCAGGAGATCGACTCGAATCTGAAACTGGGTGCTACGGTTACGCGCGGTCAGACGATTGGCTTAATTGGTAAGGCCGGGGCGAGTGGAGGGTGGTCCCACCTGCATTTCGAGATCAAGAGCAGACAACCGTCGGGGAAGTGGGGAACGCAAGCGGGATATGCGCTACTTCGGGAAGCGTATCAACAACAGCATGAGCAGAAGGTCTACGCTGTGGCGCGCCCCGGCAACTTTGCGCGGGCGGGTGAGGAAGTCCAACTGGATGGCAGCCGCTCATGGAGCGCCAACGGGAAGATCGCCAACTACGAGTGGCTGTTTGAGGATGGAACGATGGCGTCCGGAGCGTTGGTGAAACGTACGTATCCGAGCCCGGGACGCTATAGCGAGACTCTGCGCGTCACGGATAGCGAAGGCCGTATCGACTACGACTTCGCCCGAACCGTCGTTGTGGCGCAATCGCAACCTGAGCGATACCCACCTTTCGTGCATCTCTGTTACTATCCGACATTCGATATCTATCCGGGCGACCCGGTGACGTTCAAAGTCAGGAGTTTCGACATCGCGGGCGGCTACGGCCGAGAGATTCTGGATTTTGGCGACGGGACTCCTGTCGCGGTCCTGCAATCCGACGGCGATGTGCGCCGCGGTGGCGACCCGCACGCTCGTGACGGTTACGCAGTGACTACGCACCGGTTCGAAGCGCCGGGGCACTACGTTGTCCGTGTTGAACGAGGCAACGAGCGCGGCGAGAAAGCCGTCTGTCACGTGCAAGTTCGTGTCCATAAAAAGAAGCGGGGACGTTGACCGGTTCCCTTGGAGGAAGAGCTACTATGCGTATGAATTTCTTGCGGATTCCTTTTGCGTTTTTCTTATTGTTGAGCGCTCACGCAGTTCTTGCGGAAAGCCCGTCGCGAGACGCCGTGTCGGGGGCAGCCAAGCAAGCCACCGATTTTATGATGAACGAGGTCTCCAATCGCGGCGGGTTCCTTTGGTTGTACACGGAGGACCTTTCGGAGCAGTGGGGAGAGATTCCCGCGCGAAAATCGATGTGTTGGGTGCAAGATCCGGGGACTGTCGGTGTCGGTGAGGTTTTGCTGAAAGCGTACGAAGTCACCGGGGACCGATCGTATCTGGAGCAGGCCGAGCGTGTGGCGGGGGTTCTGATTTGGGGGCAGTATCCATCGGGGGGGTGGCATTACCTCATTGATTTCGATCAACCCGGTCTGCGCCAATGGTATGACGAGGTAGCATCGCAGTGTTGGGGATGGGTGGAGTATTATCACTACGATGGAAACTGCACGTTCGACGACAGTGTCACCACCGGAGTGACGCGATTCCTGCTGAATGTTTACATGACCACGTTGGATCCGAAATACCGTACACCGTTGCTCAAAGCTCTAGCGTTCATATTGGAATCGCAGTACTCGAATGGAGCGTGGCCGCAGCGCTACCCCTTCGAA
>CAYTDF010000390.1:3639-5321 GCA_964436365.1 uncultured bacterium
TACCCGCGAGACGGTCAGTCACAGTACACGGCGTACTCGACCCTGAACGACCGCGTGACGCAGGATAATATCGACCTGCTGTGGGAAGCCTATGAAAGGCTGGGGCGAGAGGAGTACAAACAGGCGGCGTTGCGGGGCATGGGATTTCTGGTTCTATCGCAGGGAGCGGTTCCACAGGCCGGGTGGGCGCAGCAATACGATCTGCAGGGACAGCCCGTGCAGGCGAGGGCGATGGAACCGGCCGCGCTATCGACCGGCGATACGCAGTCGGTCATACGGAGTCTGCTCGATTACTACAAGATGACCGGCGATAAGAGTTATCTGCGCGGCATTCCCAATGCACTGCGGTGGCTTGAAGAATCGCGACTCCCTCCAGGGCATACGGATAGCGGTCATTCGCACGCCCTGTTCTATGAACTCGGTACGAATAAGCCGCTTTACGTTCACCGTGAAGGGACGAACATTCATGATGGACGCTACTGGACGGATTACAGTCCGATCGACATTATTCCAGGCTATGGATATCAGGTAACGATCGATGTGGTCGGTCTACGTACCGAACTCGCACGGGTGAACGCTCTCACGCCGGAACAGGCCGCACAGGAATACCGCGCCGTGCAAGATAGAAACCGGTCCCTCAGCCACATTCCCATCGAGCGCGCTACGGATTTAGTTGATTCGCTCGACGAGCGGGGTGCGTGGCTGGAAGAGATAACCATTCCGGATTACCACGACTATATCAACGGCCCGAAACGGACATTTCGGGGCATCGTGACGAGAACGTACATCCAGAATATGAAGATACTGCTCGGCACCCTGAAGGCGGAGAAGAAGTAGAGCCACGTTCCGGTTCATTACAGCCTAGGGCTTCAGTGAACCGGGGAGCGTTTCCACAAACGCCCGTACCTCATCCCGAACACGCCGGTAGGGCATGAGTGCCTCCGCCTCCGTGTTAGCGTCCCGAGCGAGTCGGGGCGGGTCGTCGAATCCGTAATGGATCACCGTGGTTGGACCGGGGAAGACGGGACAGTTCTGGTCGGCATGGCCACAGACGGTAATCACGTAATCGAAAGGGATGTTCCTTAGCTCCTCCACATGCTGAGAACGATGCTGGGAGATATCCACACCCGCTTCGGCCATCACTTTCACCGCGTTTGGATTCAGCCCATGGGTCTCGATCCCGGCCGAATACGCCTCCAGCGCATCGCTTCTGAGCTGCCGGGCCCAGCCTTCGGCCATTTGGCTCCGGCAGGAGTTGCCGGTACAAAGGAAAAGAACTTTCAACTTCCGCATTGTTTTCAGCATCGCTCCTCCAGGTTTGTCACTATCCAAAAGATCCGGTCACGACCTCGGAGGCTGGGGGACTTTGACGGTCTCGCCAGAGTCGGCCGATTCGTGGGCCGCGTGGAGAACGGCTGTGGATCGCCAGCCGTCGTAGGCGGTGACGTGAGGTTCCCGGTCTTCGAGAAGAGCGTCAATGAAACTGTTGACGCACGAAGGGAACGCGCCTGTCCAACGGTCGTAGATTTGACAGTTGAGGAGAGAGCGTGGCCAGCCGACGCCATCCGGTGAGGACATCTCGATGGCTTCCGTTTTCCGGTCGAGATGGAAATGACCGTGCTCGCCCACGACCTCCATGAACGAGTCGGGTAATGCCGGATGCTTTTCGGGATAGACCCATG
>CAYTDF010000391.1:0-567 GCA_964436365.1 uncultured bacterium
ATGGATTTGTACAACTCCGCCGGGGCCCAGCTTCCAGCGCCAACCCAGATATTTGTCGATATCGGACCCGTGCTGATGATTGTTGGCTGCGGCCTGCTCTTCTACTTGGCTTGGCTGATAATCGGCTTCATCGGCTCCGATCTCGAACAGCGCTCCACGCAATCGATGTTCGCCGAGCGGATAATCCGTTACATCCCCATGCTTTCCACGCTGCATCTCCACGCCAGAGCCGCCCAGGTCTGCGACATGCTTGGAGCGTTACTCGGAGCGGGACATTCCACCCAGGAGGCGGTCAGTATCGCGCGTGGAGCAGTCGACAGCCCCTCACTGCAGAAGGCGCTCGAAGACATCGACGCGGCCGTCACCGCCGGACAAGACTATCAGCCCGCCACCGAACCGACTCTCGTTCCCCAGGCCACGCTTTGGATGCTCGCTCAAACCGGCGGCACGGTCGAACTCGGAACCTCGTTACAAAATCTCGCCGCGTATCACTGGCGGGAGCTGGATGTCCATTCCAACATGGTCCGCGAGATCATGGAGCCTCTCTTACTCATTATCGTTGCGATC
>CAYTDF010000391.1:577-5301 GCA_964436365.1 uncultured bacterium
GGCGGATTTGCGATTGTCTCCTTATATCTACCGCTCCTCTCGATCGTCGATGCCATCATGTAGAGAGGCTCACGGCCCGAATAGCGGGGCTCGTATCGAACCGCACACGGCAATGAACACTGCACGAAAGAAATCATGAAGCTCTCCCGTCCTCGCCGTGGCAGTCCTTTCTTCTTCCTTGGCACGCCGTATCTCTTGGCGGTGGTCTGGGGGTTGGGACTGGGACTGGTTGCCATTCTGATCTTCGCTCTCTTCGCCACCACGAAAGGGAATGCGCTTGAAATATCGTTGGCGTTGGCTGCAATCGTCGGCGCTCTGATTCTGACTGTCGGCATTTTCAAACTTACGAATGAGCCTGTCATTCGCTTGGCGCATACTTGTGGCTTTATTGGAATCCTCGTCTTCGGCGGCCTGTATCACGAAATACGGTTCGTCTCGCTGATTGGCGCGGCGCTGATCGGGCTTGGCTTCCTGCTCTTCTGGGGATTGAATCGGCTAAACGGATTGATCCTGGGAATTGTATCCATCGGATTCGCCTCTACGCTCTTCCTAGCGATCGTCAGTGGTTTTCACGGAGGCGCCGGACCAATCTGTGGTTTCATGATCTGCACCACGCTCTGCGTCTTCGGGTGCGCATACTTCCCCAGGGGGATTCAGCTCAAGCGTTATCTCATTCCACGGAGCTACCGGCTCCCGCGCCAGGCCACACCGCCACGGGAAGAATCCGAGAAGGCGTTCACGCTCATCGAAATGTTAATCGTCATCGCCTTGCTGGGCATACTGTCCGGAGGCCTGCTGAAAGCCTGGGCAGAGACGCTACGGGCCTCGGGTCGAGCCGCGCAACGAGCGCAGATCGCACAGATACTCACCTCGGAGATGGAGACACTCACCGCCTCTCCGGCAGCACTCAAACCGGGAACGGAACCCCAGGCGCTACCGATCGCCATCAAAGAATTCACCGACAGAAAGAACCTCTCCGGTGCCTATCTGGTCACGGCGGGCGAAGAGAAAGGGGTGCTCCGAGTGACCGTGATGCTCACCCAGGCGACGGGGGAAGCGGCCTCACGCCATTTCCGGTTGGTGGGCTACTGCTATGGGGGAGGCGAATCGGAATGAAGAGGCGAAACCGGTCGGCATTCACACTCATAGAAATCCTCATCGTCGTAGCGATCATGACCATACTCAGCGGCATCCTCTTCAAGATGTGGAGCACGCTAGAGCGCGGCGCAAAGGCCACCAACGCCAACCTGGGCTTCATGGCCAGAAACGAGATTCTCGTTCACCGGCTCACCACAGCCATCCGCGCATCGGAGAGCGCGACCACCAACGAAGACATCCTTCTGGCTCTTACCCAGCTGCAATCCGATGGAACCCGCGCACAGATTGTTTACGAATGCGTAGAAAACGAACTGACCCGCACCGCCTATCGGGATAGCGAACGGCTTTCTTCCAGGAAGATCGGCACCCTCAGAGGCGAAACGATACAGATTTCAGTCCGCGAGGACGGTTCCGTGCGGATTGAAATCACCAAGGAAGGCCGCAACCGACCGCTGGAAGTGAACCGGCGGCGTCTGGTTTCGGTGGCCTATCCCCGAGGAGACCGGCCATGAAGGGGCATCCATCCGAACGGGGTGTGGCGTTGGTCGGCTTGACCGCCGTCTTGCTCTTCACATTCGTGGCCTTGCTCGCCCTCTCTCAAATCGTGAGCAGGAATATCTACACCGCTCGCCAGTCCCATCGTCTCTTGCTACAGCAACAGGTCGCATGGCTCGCCGAAGGGGCGGTCGAGCGAGCCGTCGCAAGATTGGCCGCAACACCGGAAATGCCGCCACCCAACGAGGACGCTTTCACCATACGGCTCGCTCCACTGTTTATCGACTCCGAACTTCTCGTCCAGGCGGATGTGAACGAAGGCGGTTGGCCTCCGTCGGTGACCGCCGATTACGGTTTTTCGATCCAAACCGCCAAGGGGTTCTCGCGGGTCCTGCCGAGTGGAAAACGTGGATTCCTCATCACCGGCCGCGCGTCGATCCCGTACGGCAAAACGCATTTAACCGAAGAAGTCACTCACCTCGGCTATCGAACGGACAACGGCCACTGGAAGACAATCCCCATCGTCTCCAACGAGTGAACCGCCACTCAAAGCAATTCCGCCCCCGCGCCCCGAGCATTTCCCCGTTCCGTATCCCCGAGTGGCTGGAGCGAAGTGACAGTTCATTGCTTTCAAGAAAAAAACACAGCGAGGGGCGCGGATTATCCCGCAGCTGACACAGCTTCCAACCCTCAGTAAATCCTCCAACTCTCGATTCGTACAGGTTCTTGTGTGGGTGTACTCGTCGGCGTTGGCGTATCCGTCGGCGTTGGCGTATCCGTCGGCGTTGGCGTATCCGTCGGCGTTGGCGTATCCGTCGATATGGGTGTATCCGTCGGCTCGGGTGTGGGTGTTGGCAGTTCGTCGGTCTTCACCGGGAAGAAAGGTCCGCCGTAGTCGGTCGCGAGAAGCACGCCCGCCGAAGAGACCAACTCCGCATAGATGGTTGCATGCGTCTTGTATTGAGTGGGGATCGTATCCCAAACGAACGGTGTATTGACGTCGTTCGTCGTCTCCACGATCAGATTCATACCGTTGGTCGGATCCGTATCCGTATCCCAATACAACCGCACCGTCTCCGAGGCGGCGAACCGGCTCGGGTCGCTCATCCAGGATATCTGAATCGACGAATCGCCAGAGTTAGCATCCATATACCCGTCGGGCTGCATAATCTCGAATGGTGTATAGGGCCCGAAATAAGCCTGATCGAAGAAAATCTTCGTCATCTTGCCGCTATGGGCCGTCGGCTCCAGTTCCAGGACCGGCGAAAAGACTTCCGCTCCGGGCCGCAGCGTAAAAAGACCGTCTTCGTCGGTGAGCGGATCGCCGCTGGGGTTGTGTGCGCGGCCGGCTCGCACAAAAAGCGGGTCCAGGCAGTGCATCATTTGCCAATTCGTTTTCAGGTGGCCGTTGTCGGAAATCTTCATATCGGCGATTGCGCCACTCCGATTCTCAGGCCACTGGTTGAGGTGAATCGAGGTAAGGCGAGTTCCATACTCCTTCTTCGCCCACAGCGCGTAGAGATAGCCGTTTTCATGGTCGACAATCGTACGATGAAAACCGTCGCGCATATCGTCCTGATAGAACGATCCCGAAAAACCGCTATCGAGCGCCGGAAAAGAGATCACCGCGCAACCGTCGCCGGTAAAGGATTCGCTTGTGTCCGACAACCATTCCGCCGTCCCGCCGTTCGCCGCGACCGTGGAGCCGGGCGCACGGGTCGTCCAACCTACCGGGCGCGGCTCCGTCATCTCCGCCGCCATATCCATCCCGCCGTTTCGCAAGAGGTTCTTCTGCAGGTTCACCACATTCAATGTGTAGGTTGCTGTCCGCGTACCCACGTGAGCGCGAATCGTGCACGGACCGGGCGTCAGGCCGGTAAACGTTCCATCGCCGTCAAAGACTCCCGTCCCGCCACCGGACTCCACCGACCACGACGCTGGCAAACCGCCGCTCTCGCCGTCTTCCGTTTCCAGTACCGCCTGGAAACGAACCGTGTGCCCGGAAAAGACAACCGCCTGGCCCAGCGCGTCGTGGAAAATATCTTGCGGGTCGGGCTCGATCGAAGGCATACCGGCGGCGTACGGGAACGTCATCACGACCGTCTCGAACCGATCGAGACGTGTATACGGGCCGGTCTTGGCGAACGATAGCGTCTCCACCGGACCCGGAACTTCGATCTCGGTCAGAAGGGGAATCGTCTCGTCGGTGATATAGTCATTCATACGGAGAATCAGCACGGAATCGCATTCCGGGAAGGTGAACTGCACAACTTGTGCTTTGCTATAGTTCGACCAAAGAACCACCACTCGGTCCATGCCGTTCAGGAAGCTGCGGTATTGAAACAGGCTCCCCGATGAACTCACCCCCTCCTCGGGCACCGCACCGGCAAACAACGGATAGAGCGCGTGCAGCGCTTTGTAGCCGGGAGTCTCCATCGGCGGCTGAGGTTCTTGGGAACGAAGCAAAAAGTAGTTAATCGTATCGCTGAAAGTCATGCCGTCGCCGGTATCGCGGGGGAAGAGGGCGTAGTCATAGAGCTCGAAAGCGGACATGGCCTTCACGCCCTGCGAGAGATTCAGCGCCAGTTCCCGCACCAAAATCGAGGGGAGATATCCGACCTCCTCTTCGTCGCGCGTCGGATTCCCGTATTCGTCAATATAGTATTGGAAACTCTGGCCGGACTCGTCAATGATCGACCGCACCGCCGCGATGCTGCCGAACCTGTCCAGAAGTTTCGCCGCGCTCTTCGAGGTCGCGAACTGGCCCGGGTAAACATGGAAAGAGATCGCGTCGACGATATCTTCGAGACGGACCGTCTCGCCTCCCGGCATCTCCACCGAAAGAAGATTCTGGATCAGCTGTTGGGACGGTGTCATGTGCGTGTCGTCGGTCACTTCGAAAAAACCGCCCACGCTAATCGTGGCCCTGGGGTCTAGCTTGCGAATGATCGCCGATGCCCGCCGGATCATATCCATGATCAGCGGCGGAAAATCCTCGGGAACGACCTCTTCCAGGAAGGCCGCATTCTCGGCCGAGAAACCGTCGGTTTCAAAACCCTTTTGCGAAAAGGTGAAGTTGAGAGGTTCGTTGAAAATCTGCCACACGGAAACACGGTCGGCAAAGTGCTGCA
>CAYTDF010000392.1:0-5300 GCA_964436365.1 uncultured bacterium
TAACGACCAGTGGGGCAACATCACGGCCGGGATCGAACTCTTACGCCGAGTGCGGGGCAAGACCGGCTACGGCATCACCTTTCCGTTGTTGACCACAGCCGCTGGGACCAAGTTTGGCAAGACGGAAAAAGGCAATGTCTGGCTCGATCCCAAGAGAACTTCCCCGTATCAGTTCTACCAGTACTGGGTTCGGGCCGACGACCGGGATGTGGAACGCTTGCTCTACTTCTTCACCTTCTTGGATGTGGATGAGATTCGCACCATCGTGGCCGAACACGAGAAGAGCCCGGAGAAACGTGTGGCGCAACAGCGCTTGGCGGAGGCGGTCACCATTCTCTTACACGGTGCAGACGCACTCGGCTCCTGCCAACGCGTGTCGCGCGCCCTTTTTGGCGAGCCGCTCGACTCGCTGGCGGAGAACGATTTCAGCGTGCTCGCGGGCGAAATGCCAACGACCGCTCTCCCCACGGACCGCTCCGCCGCCATCGGCACCCTGAGCGATCTACTTGCGGAAACCCAGGTCTGTAAGTCCAAGGGGCAGGCTCGACGCGATGTGAGTGGCGGCGGAATCTACATCAACAACATCCGCGAAGACGATCCTATGCGCGCTCTGACCTCGAACGACTTACTGTTTGGCCGCTATCTGATGCTCCGTAAGGGGCGGAAGAGCCACCATCTGGTCGAATTCAGTGCGTGACCGGTGAGCCTGGCTTCGTTCTGGAAGAAAACGCGGAAAAGACGGGATTCATCTCATGAACCGTCCCGAAGTTGCCTGTGTCGAGTTGCGTGGGTTCTTGCACCACCTCGCGGTTGAACGGGGGCTGGCCAAGAACACGGTGGCCGCGTACCGGCGGGATTTGACTCATCACTTGGCCTGGCTCCGCGACAAAAGGATCGGCTTGCCAGAGGTCACCGCCACCCATCTCCAAGATTACATCGACGCACTGCGTCTGGAGGGACTGCGTCTGAGCTCGCTTTCGCGCAAGACCTCGGCGATGCGCACGTTCTATATCTACTTGGTGCAAGAACAGCTCCTCTCATCCAACCCGTCCGAGTTCATCCAACTCCCGCGCAGACGCGCCCAGTTTTCCGGCGCGCTGGACCGTGACGAGGTCCAACAGCTTCTCGACCACGTCGCCGCCAAGCCGGAGACCCCTTTGCGGCTGAGGGACGAGGCCATTCTGGAGCTGTTGTACGCGACCGGTCTGCGTGTCTCCGAACTGGTGAACCTGCGTCCGGGTGACCTCGATCTCGAACAACTGTATCTGCGCACGCTAGGCAAAGGGGATAAAGAACGGCTTATTCCTTTCCATGACAAAGCCCGGGAAAAGGTGCAGCGCTATCTGTCCGAAGCCCGGCCCCGGCTGGACCGGTCGGGCCGAAGTGGGAATCTGTTTCTGAACAAGAACGGTGGCGCGCTCTCACGTATCGGTCTGTGGCAGAAGCTGAAAGCCTATGCCCTCGGTGCGGGGCTGAAGGAATTGCCCTCCCCCCACACCCTGCGTCACAGTTTTGCTACCCATCTACTGGAAGGAGGGGCCGACCTGAGGGTCGTCCAAGAACTGTTGGGCCATTCCAGCATCGCCACCACCGAGATCTATACGCACGTCGACCAGCGGCGTATGCGCCAGCTCCACCGCGAACTCCATCCCCGTGGCCGTTCGAAAAAAGATTAGCAGCCTCTCCAGAGTTTCCCGCGTTTCTTCCTTGCCGAGAACCAGGCCGATAGACGTATCGCACTGCCGACTCGAAACGTTGTTTCTATTGATGGAGCCCATCTTTCGAACCCGGGTTTGTGGATGTGGTAAAATCAGAGTACCAGGTGTGGGAGTCGGAGTATGAAAAACCCGTTTCGCTCGAACGCCGGTGGACCGGCTTCCGAGACTGTCTATAAACGCCTCACGGTTCTTCTCGTGCGTCCTTCAAAATACGACGACGAAGGGTATGTGATTCGGCACCATCGAGGCACACAGCCGAGTAACACGCTGAGTTGCCTGTACAGCCTGACCCAAGATGCGGTCGAACAGGGTGCGCTCGATGGGCTCGATCTGCGCGTGCATGTCTATGATGAAATCGTGACGCACGTCGATCCAAAACGGCTGGGCCGGAAGTTTCGCCGTAAGAATACCAAAGTGTTGGTCGGGCTGGTCGGGGTCCAGACCAATCAGTTCCCTCGCGCTCAAGACCTGGCCCGGCAGTTCAAGGCCGAGGGCTTCGACGTCATGATCGGTGGGTTTCATGTGAGTGGTGCGATCGCCATGTCGGATACCCTGCCGCCCGAATGCAAAGAGACGATCGACGCGGGTGTGACGCTGGTGATGGGTGAGGTCGAAGAGCAGTGGGTGAATCTGTTGCGTGACGCCGCGATGGATCGACTGCAACCGCTCTACGATTTCCTCGACGATAAACCCGATCTTTACGACAAACCGGTTCCGCAGACTTTCCCCGAGACGCAAAAGAAGTTTGTGATGACCGCCACCGGAACCATCGACGCGGGCCGTGGATGCCCGTTCGGCTGCTCGTTCTGCACGATCATCAACGTTCAGGGGCGCAAGATGCGCACCCGTGGCGCGGAGCATATCATCGATCGTATCCGTGAGAACTACAATTTGGGTGGCAAGCGAAAGGGTGTGCGGCACTATTTTTTCACCGATGACAACTTCGCTCGCAACCCCACCTGGGAGGCGATCTTCGACGGTCTGATCCGGCTTCGTGAAGTCGAGGGGAAGCCGGTCGATTTCATGATGCAAGTGGATACCTTGGCCGCCAACATTCCAGACTTCGTGGAGAAGGCCGCGCGGGCGGGGTGCGTTCAGGTCTTTATCGGTATGGAATCTCTCCGAGACGATAATCTCTACGCGGCGGGCAAGCGTCAGAACAAGACTCAGGACTACCGGGAGATGATCGCCCGTTGGCACGCGGTCGGCGTGATCTGCCACGCGGGGTATATCATCGGCTTCCCTCACGATACGTATGAACGCGTTATGGAAGACGTTCGCGTGTTGAAAGACGAACTGCTGCTCGATCAGGTTTCGTTTTTCATGCTGACGCCTCTGCCCGGGTCGGAAGACCATCAAACCGCCGTTCGCAACGGTGTGACGTTGGATCCCGACTACAACAACTACGATTCCTATCACACCACGACACCTCATCCCAAAATGAGCGCCGAGGAATGGACGCGGGCCTTTGAAGAGGCATGGAAAACGTTTTACTCCTTCGATCAGATGCGAAAGATTCTGCTCCGCCAGAATCCTCACACCTATTGGGCGACGATCAAGAACTTCATCTGGTACCGGGCGGGCATTATCGAGCGCGCCCACCCCATGGTTACCGGATTCGTACGTTGGAAGAAGCGGAAGACTCGTCGACCCGGACTGCCGATCGAATCCCGGTGGAGCTACTTCAAACGCCGAGTGAAAGAACACGCGTACCTGCTGACGGAGTACGCGAAGCTCTACTTCGAAATGCAGGAACTCTGGCTCGAGACACGTATCCGGCGTGAAGAGTACGCTTTCTTGGGTGATTTGCGGAAACTGGCCTCCCAGTCCAGACAGGAAGTCAAGGTCAACTGGGGGCGCGTGCACGCCGTGATGGGTGAACGTTTGGGTGCGGTTCGCGATTCTGTCGAGTCTCGCGCCAGTCTACTCGGGGCGACCATGACCGAGCGCCTCTATGCCGTACGCGGCGGTTTGGGTAGCCGGGCCTCCGAACTGGGCGGCTCCATGGGCGAACGGCTCGACGCGGTGCGCGATTCGCTCGAGACCTCGGTGCAACAGACCGGAAAGAACTTTTCCGCTCGAGCGTTGGCGGTGCAGAACGCCTTCGCCGATCTTCAGATCAACTACTTGCCTCCGATGAAACGTCCGTCTCGGCCTCGCCGGTTCTTGCGAAGAATCAATATCTTCTCGATGCGTCGTATCGAAACTCGCAAACACCTCACCGATTATTGGCGGCGAACCGGGTATTCCCTGCGCCGATTTCGCTTCTGGCGTCTCAATCCCTTCACACTGACCTGGAACTTGGCCCGCGACACCAAATACACACTGAACTTCTACCTCTTTATGAAAGCCGAGAAATATTAATCTCACTACTGCCCAATGTTCATGCGTGGATGAATGCTTGACTCTCAGCCCCGCGGGGCACTGCGTGCGCGCTGATGTGAGAGTTTGGAGAGACGCTTTCGCTCGTGCGCAGGCATGCCACTCCCGGTGAGAGCTGCTACGGTTTGGGCATGAAGAAAGCGTTGAACCGCCAGATCCTTCTCGCCAAGACGGTCTCTCCCGACGCGGACGGGCTTCGACGATGTGCCGATGCCTTGTCGACCGGGAGGACTGTGCTTGTCCCCACCGATACTGTCTACGGCGTGGCCGCGCTGGCAGAGGATAATCGCGCACTCGACCGTCTATTTGCCCTAAAAGGCCGCGCCGCTGAAAGCCCCGTGGCCTTGCTGAGACCCCGGGATACCGACTGGGCGGCGCTGAGTGTCGACCCACCAGACTCGGTGCGGGCACTGGCGGAGCGATTCTGGCCGGGCGCCCTGACTCTCTTGGTGAGCAGTGAGGTTGTCTGGGATGCGCGCATCGACGGCGGAAAAGGCGTGTTGGGGGTGCGCGTTCCGGCGCTGGATTGGCTGTTGGATCTGTTGGAGAGAGTGAGGAAACCTGTCGGTGTCACCAGCGCCAATATCAGCGGAGCCGGTGAGATTCACGACCTCAACGATCTTCCGGAACCGTTTCTCCAGGCGCTGGATCTCATTGTGGACAGTGGGCGGTTGCCTCCCTGCCGCCCTTCAACCGTGATCGACGCGACTCGCGAATCGGCACGTCTGGTACGGCTTGGCGCGCTATCGCTGGAGCGTCTTTCGACCGTTATCGACATTGAGTCTTGACGATGCTTGCGGTGTCTCCAGAACGTCCGCACACACGGTGCTTTGTTGACACCGAGCTTTCCGAGCCACTATATTCCAATTAGAGGAGAACTTGCCCGGCCACGGTTTGGCTCTCGCGTTCTCCGTTTATTTTTCATAGAGATTCAAAGGAAACGCCCATGCGCTCCCGATCCGCCTTTACTCTGATCGAACTACTCGTCGTGGTTGCCATCATCGGCATTTTGGCCGCGATCGCCACCGGGAATTACCAAAGCTACATTGCGCGAGCCAAATTCACCGAAACCAAGGCGCTCATCAGCGAGATGGAGCTGGCCATCGAGACTGTCAAGATCGATGAACAGCGGTATCCATCCAGCTACAACCTCTATGCCCTGGCGCGCAAACTGACGGAGACCGGCCGGTCCACCTTCTC
>CAYTDF010000393.1:0-5261 GCA_964436365.1 uncultured bacterium
ATTCGATCTCCCCGAAGGCCAGGACGATCACGAACGCTATCTGCGGGAACTCGTCGACCAAGGCGCGATCGCACGGTACGGGGAGATTTCGCCCGAACTGCGTGAACGACTCGAAGTTGAGTTGGAAGTCATCGTCGGGCAGAAGTTTACGACGTATTTCTTGATCACCTGGGATTTCATTCGCTACGCGCGGGAGCGGGACATTCCCATCGGTCCCGGGCGTGGGTCCGCTGCCGGTTCGGTTGTGGCCTATTGTCTCAGGATTACCGACATCGATCCCTTGCAGCATGGACTGCTCTTCGAGCGGTTCTTGAACCCCGAACGCGTCTCGCCGCCGGATATCGATATTGATTTCTCGGATCTACGCCGCGAAGAAGTGATCCGGTATGTCCAGGATAAGTATGGTCGCAACCGCGTGGCCCAGATCGCCACCTTCGGCACCATCGGCGCCAAGAACGCGATTCGCGATATTGGCCGCGTGATGGGTGTGTCGCCGTCCGAATGCGACCGCCTCTCCAAACTCATTCCCGACACGTTGGGCATCAAGCTCGCCGACGCCATCAAAGAGACACCCGAACTCCAGGCCGAAGCCCGTCGCGATCAGACGTACGCCGAGCTCTTCGAACACGCCCAAGCGGTCGAAGGCATGGCCCGCCAGGTTTCGACTCACGCCGCCGGTGTGATTATTGCCCCCGGCGGTATGACCGAGTTCACTCCGTTGATGCGTGGCGCGAATAAAGAGAACGATGTCTCTACGCAGTACGGCATGAAATGGCTCGAACAGATCGGCATGCTCAAGATGGATTTCCTGGGACTGCGGAATCTCTCGATCATCGACCGGACGATCAATCATGTGCGCGCCACACGCGGCGAAGAGATCGATATCGCCAATATCCCCCTCGATGACGTCGCGACGTACGAGCTGCTCTCTCGCGCCAAGACCAACGGCATCTTTCAGCTCGAGTCGGCTGGCATGAAGGACATTCTCAAAAAATTCGGGCCGAACCAGTTCTCGGATATCGTGGCCATCTTGGCGCTCTACCGGCCCGGCCCGATCCAAGCGGGCATGGTTGATGAGTTCATTAGCCGCAAACACGAAAAGGTGCAGTTCTCGATCGATCCACCGACTCTCGAACCCGTCCTCGGCGAGACCTACGGCATTATTCTCTACCAAGAGCAAGTGATGCGCATTGCCAGCATCATCGCCGGTTTCAGTCTGGGGCAGGCCGATATCATGCGCCGCGCCATGGGGAAGAAGAACCCGGAACTTCTCGCCAAAATGTCGGTCGAGTTCACCGCCGGGGCCGCCGAGAAGAACGTTTCCAAGGATATCGCTCAAAAACTGTGGGAGCAGATTCTTTATTTTGCCGGATACGGGTTCAACAAGTCGCACAGCGCCGCTTATGCGCTCGTAACCTACCGCACGGCGTGGTTGAAGGCGCACTATCCGAAGGAATATCTCGCGTCGTTGCTCACCGCGGATATGGGCGACACGAACAAGATTGTGAAGTACAAAGCCGACTGCAAAGAGATGGGCATCGATGTCTTGCCGCCCGATCTCAACGAGTCGGGTGAGGATTTCACACCATCGCCCGAGGGAATCCGTTACGGCCTCGCGGCCATCAAGGGTGTTGGCCACGCGCCCGTGCGCGCGGTTCTACGGCAACGCGACGAGAAGGGGCCGTACCGATCTCTCCAGGATTTCTGCGATCGGGCCGACCCGGGCACATTGAACCGCAGTATGTTGGAAGCCATGATCCGTGCCGGAGCGTTTGATTCGTTGGGGCATACCCGGCGCACATTGTTGGCCAACTACGAAACCTCTTTGGGGCGCGCGCAGGGTATGTTACGCGACAAGGCGGTCGGGCAGTTCTCTCTCTTCGGTGATGCTGCGGAGAGTGAGGAATACGCACAGGACGTTTTTGAGGAGATACCCGAACTCGATGTCGACGAGATTCTCAAAGATGAGAAACACCTCTTGGGCATTTATCTTACCGGCCATCCATTGGCCGAGTTTTCCGGCGAGCTGGAGCTCTTTGCCAATGCCACGGCGGAGTCGCTTCAGGAGGACGACGCCTCGCTCGACGATCTTCGCGTCGCGGGCATCATCACCTCGGTCAGGAGACGCAATATACGCACCGGTGCGCGAATGGCCATCTGTCAGATCGAGGATCTAACCGGTGTCGTCGAACTCGCGATCATGGGCGATCTGTTGGAAGAGAAAGCCATGCTGATCAACGAGGGGCAGGTGGTGGTCGTCGTTGGCCGGGGCAATCGCCGGGGCGATTCCGTCTCCGTACGTGTCGATAAAATCACTCCGCTGAGTGAAGCCTGGCATCATTTTGTCGATGCGGTCCATGTGAACCTCATCTCCACCGGACTTTCCGACGAGCAGCTGCAGGGCCTGTGTGACATCGTGCAGCAGTACCCGGGCAACGCCCGGCTCTACATTCATCTGAGTGTTCAAGAACTAGGCGATGTCGTGATTCAATCGGTGACCTCGTTGAACGTTTTGCCGTCGCCTCAGTTCCGGTCGTCTGTCGAGGATCTCTTCGAAGACGACATTGTCCGCTTCGGCTGCTCGCGCAACGGCCGCGCCGCGTAGGATTCCGCCTCTTCCCCCCACAACTCCACAGCTGTCTCTCTCTGCGGGCTTCATCGCGTACACCGTTACGCTGGATGAATCCAAACGTTAAGGTCCTAGAGAGCTGAGGCGCATCTCGGCTCGTTTCGAGAATCTGACCTCAGGGGGAACCATGGGACAGCAACCGAGAACGGGGAGTTTCGTAGGCCGCATTGCGACGCTGGTGGTCTGCTTTTGCACGGTGACGAGCACCGCGACGGCGAGCAGGTCGTACGGGGACCCTGGGGTTTACCGTCGGCCCTATCCGCGAATCCAGAGCGAGAAGGAAACTATCGAGGCAATCCGCATGGTTTGTCCGGAGACACCCGGAGCGATCCCCCTCTTTCTCCACCGCATGGACGACCAGAATGAGCGAAGATGGTCCGAGACGATGATTCTCTCGATCGGTTCGGAGGCGATCCCCGTACTGGTCGAGCAACTCGACGAGGACGGACAGATCGCTGAGAACGCTGCGTCGATCCTCGCTGCGTTTGGACCGGGCGCGCACGATGCCGTTCCTGAACTCATTGAAGCGTTACGGCGCGGCAACAATAGTGCGGCTACTGCGCTTGCGGACATGGGACCGGAGGCGGGGCAGGTCATCCCGGATATGATTCAAGCGCTACAGCGCGGCAACAAGGGTGCGGCCAGGGTGCTCGCGGCTCTGGGGCAAGAGGCCAAGCCCGCTCTCACTCCACTGATCGAGGCGTTACGGCGTGGGAACGATGCTGCGATTACGGTGCTGGGCGCCATCGGACCCGACGCCCGTGATGCGGTACCCCTCCTCATCGAGGCGACCCGGCATGGTCAGAAGGACGCCGTCGTCGCACTGGGGAAGATTGGCCCCGAAGCCCGAGCCGCCGTGTCGATTCTGCTCGAACTCTTGCAGAAGAAAGAACGCCCCAAGGGCGGCAAATACGGGCGGGATCAGCACGCACTGAAAGAACACCGGACGCGTCAGGTTTGCCCGTATGCTCTGGGGACGATTTTAGCTGATGCTCCACTGGATAACAAACTGGCGCGTGAGGCCGTTGAAATCCTCGTGGACGTCATCAATGTGCAGCGCGATAATCAAGACATCCGTGATTACGACATCTACTATCACTCCATCGTTGCCTTGGGCCGTATCGGCCCGGTCGCTGCCGAGACGATTACCCTTCTAGTTGATATCTACAGCGATGATCCTTCTTTCAAGGGCGACAAAGTGTTTGCCTGCTTCGGTGGTCCAGAGGAGCAGTGCCGCGGAGCCGCGGGGCGTTCGCTGGAGTGGATTGGGATATCGGCCGTCCCGGCGCTGGTCGAACTCACCGGAAAAGGTGGGCATTTTGGGCGACACAACGTTCTGCGAATACTCGAACGGATCGAAGCGAAGTACCCTGAAATACGTGAAGATACTGAAGTTGCAGGAAGAGCAGTAGCGGACAAAGATCGCCGGGAAAACACTGAACGGCCCGAATTCGATTTCAAGACAGTTCGACTGAAGTCGACTGAAAAGAACTTGCGTTTTTTGGATACGAAGACCCATTGGCGCATACCTGTTGCCAGGGTCTTTCTCGCGGACGAGACCCACCGGAAGAAGGCAGAATCCGCATTGCTGGACATTCTGCGCAATCCCGAGGGTTGCCGGGAAGCGGGCCAGGCAGCGGTCATCTTGGACGAATGGGGAGGGGATCTGGACAGAGACGAGATCGCCGAGGCGCTTGCGAGGCAGATACCTGCCGTTGAAGACCCAGACTACACCAACGTGGCCTCTGCATTTCTCAGATTCGCCCCGGAGAAGATGCGCGAGGTCCTGCTGGACCCCACCACGGTTATGAAACAGCAACACGATAGATGGGACCAAAAGGGCGAGAACGGCTCCGGGACGTCGAGTCGGAATCGGGCACTACGTCTGGCGGGCTTTATCCTGATGCACGATCGGTCATCACCTGAGGCGTGGAACATCCTATTCAAATGTCTTCGAAGCGCGGACGCACCCGGTGGTGCTTTCGGGCTCGCCTATGTTCCAGGACTCATTCCCTATCGAGACGAGCCCGGTTTCCCGAAAGACGAACTGATCGGTTCTCTGATGGATGGGCTTGAGAAGCAGACCATTCATCGGTCGCGATACATCAACATACTTGGAGAGTTCGGTCCCTCGGCGGGAAAAGCCGTCCCTGCGCTGGAGAGGCTGCTCCGTGCGAAGGACTATTATATCCGGTCCCGCGCCGTCATCGCTTTGAAAAAGATTAGATATCCTACGCCGGAATAACGCTCAGCGACGGCCGTGCCGGTCTCCCGAGCGGGCCGATCGGGCCATGCGGGGTCCCGCTTCTTTCTGCCCGTCGTCGTCCTGGAAATTCTCCAACTCTTCGACCATCTTCTCCAGATACGCGGTGATCTTCTCCATCGTCTCGACCAGCACACGTTTCTTGTCCATCCGGTTCTTGATGTACGCCAGGGCGATCTTGAGGTTCTTCGGTTTCTCCGTCTGCGGTTCGGGGAGACCCTCGCTCTCCTTTTTAGCCGCCATGTACACACGGAGGATCGTCTTGATCGTCTCCTTCTTGGCCGCTCCCGTGATGCTCTGGAGATGGTCCTTGATGAAGTCGCGCGTGAATGTGCGGAACCTCTCACCGAGCTCGTACTCCCGCTTGAA
>CAYTDF010000394.1:0-5256 GCA_964436365.1 uncultured bacterium
CGATCCGAGATATTCTTGATCTCGAATCGACCGGATTCGTCGGTCCTTGCCTCCGGCCTCGGTTCCTGCATCATTCCCAAATACGACGCAGCCTGGCCCTCTTGCCGGTAGATGGCTGCCCCTGCCAGAAGACCCTCGGGGGATGTCACAATGCCTCGGAGCGTGTTTCCCGCCTCCAGGGAGATGACGACGCCTTGAGTCGGCTCTCCGCCCTTTACTTCCACGGGCTCGGCGACGCCCTGCTTTCCATCGTCGGTCTGGGCCACAAGACGGTAGGAGCCTTCTTGGATGTTCTCCAGCGTGAACGAGCCATCTGAACTCTGGAACGTCTGCCCCTGGCCCTCACCGAACATCGCAATCCCGCCCATTCCTGAGAGCGGATGTATGAACAGCTTGAACTTCTTTACGGGAACGGCCCCCTGGTTTCCGAACTGCACCGATGGATCTCGGACGAGTCCCTCTATCGACCCATTCTCCGGATTACTTAGTACAAGCCTGACCTCATCGGCTGGAGTCGTGATCTCCTTCATGTCCATGTCCACGGTGCCCATTGGGCTCGAATTGACGGCCTGCACCCTGTATGACTTCGCCTCGTGGAGATTCTCAATTCGAAATGTTCCGTCCGAAGAGGTCTGGGCCATTCCCATCATTCCGCTTTTGTCTTCGGCTCCGGCGTCTAGCGTCGTGAGAATCGCTTGAACGTGGATTCCTTCGATAGGTTCGTCATCCGGATCGACAACAATACCCGCGACATATCCCGGGAGCGCCTTTTCATCGATGACGAAATCGACGACAACCGTCTCGCCTTCCGCCAGTTCGGTCTCTTCGGACTTCGTGGACCCAAAACCCATCATGCCCATGCCGATACCGTATGCTTCTCCTTCTTTCGGCGGCGGTGAGACACTCACCGTGATTTTTCCTACGGTAACGCGCTTCACTTGATACGAGCCGTTCGAGGATGTCTTCGAGCTGCGTTGAGAGTACTGACGAAAATCGCCGTAGTTGGCGAAGCCGTAGCCCATCATGCCCCGGCCTGACGCTGAGGCGCTAACCTGGTAATCCTGCAACGGATGGCCCTGTCCGTCACGTACCGTCCCGACGACGATTCCTCCCTCACCCAGCGTCACGACGACGTCGTTGACCTCGTCGCCAGCCGCCATCTCGAATGGATCGGAATGGCTCATCGCGTGGCGATCGGATGCGGCGGCCACTCGCCACGTCGATCCGGACGGAACGCCCTCAATGACGAATTCGCCACCGCTGCCCGTCTCGTCTTTGTCGTTCCATTCCCGCCACTGCGAAAACGAGCGCACACCGAAGCCGCCCGTCACCGCCCACACGGGGACGCCTTCCACAGGCTCGCCTTTTGTATCGACGACTCTGCCGCGAACGGTGCCACCTTTTCCGAGTTCGAAGTCGACGTCCTCCACATCGACGTCCTGGACAGCAAGTTCTCCCCGTTGCCGACCCGGAACGACTTCAACGTAGTACGGTTTGGGAGGTTTGGTCCGGATGTTATAGCGGCCCGGCGCAACTCTGTCGATATCGTATCGACCGTCCACCCCGCTGGTCGCGCTCTGGCCCGTTCCACCTCCGTCTGTTGAGTGAAGCGATACTTCGACCCCTTCAACCGGTTCACTCGTTTCTTTCTCGAAGGCTCTTCCACGAACGTGATAGCCCCTTCCGAGACGGAAGTTGACCCCGTCACGGACGGTGTCCCACTGAAGCACAATCCCGCGTCGCGGTTCCGCTACACCTTCGTCGCTCCGAGCACTCGCTGTGTACGTTGCCGGTTCGAGATGCTCGATGCGGTAGGCGCCGTCTTCATCCGTCTCCGCGCGGCCGCCTTCCACGTGACGGTAAAAGCGCTGCGGACCTCTGTCTCCGCTCCTGTCCACGTTCACCGTGACACGTATGCCTTCGACACCGCGTCCGATTGCATCCATGACTTTTCCGGCGATGACCGCGCCTTCCCGCAAAGTGATTTCGACATCCTGCCTGCCGACTTCCACCTTCTCCACTCGTGTCGGCGCGTAGTCGTTCTTCTTGGCAACGATATTCGCTACGCCATCCGGTAGTGACGTCAGCGTGAAACGGCCATCTTCGTCTGTCCGAACGGATCAGCTCAAATCGGTTGTGTGCAGCGGATTGCCGTTCGGAGCGATGACCATCTCGGCGCGGACTACCACATCTTGAAGGGCTTCACCCGACGCATTTACGACGTGCCCGCTCACTGTTCGGCCGGCCTTTAGCCGTATTTCGATTCGCTCCAGGCTGCCGTTGAGGACAGTCACCTTGTTGGTGTGAGGGGCCCCCGCTACGTAGTCAGGATGGCGTGTTCGGACCTGCCATTCGCCGTCCCAAAGTCCTGATACCTGTGCCGTGCCGTCTTCTCCCGTTCGGGCGCGTTCCGAATTCTCGCCGTGATAGGTGCGGCCTTCAAACTCTCCCGCGTCGAAACGATGAGAAACATGAGCCCTGATATCGACATCTTCGACGGGTTCTCTGTTCGGCCCGATTACGGTGACTTCGATCGCGCCACCCGGGTGCATGTCGATCGTGACTCCCTCTACATGCTTGTCGGATGCCGTCTGCATCGCAATGCCTTCTTGGATGCGTCGATGTGAGACCAAACCCGCACCGTTGGCCATGATGCGGACTTCACCATCTCCGAACGGCCCCAAACGGAAAAGCCCGTCTTTGTCGCTCTTCGAATTGGCTTTCTGTTGCCACCCGAAGAAGGCGCGCACCGCGATTCCCTCCAGAAGACGGCCATCGGTGGCCGAGCGGACCGTCCCGGAGATACTCCCGCCCGGCTTGAGTGTGAAATTCAGTTCGTCTGTCGGTGGGCGGATATCCCCGGTGGCTGTTCCGTGATGCGTTTCAACATTCACGTTTGCGCGGTGCGGTGAATCAACCAGTGCGCGCGTCAGTCGGTACTCACCATTATCATCCGTCTTTGCGCTCGCGCCCCCGAAACGGACACCCTTGCGCAGCTCTGCGGCCGCTCCTCGTTCCAGATTCACACGAACGTTGGCATTCGTCACGGGCTTGCCGCTGCCTTCTTCGGTTACGCGCCCCGCGATGAGGCCACCGGCCCGCAACTCCAGCTCGTGATCGTTTCGGTCTGCCTCGACAGTGACCCCGTACACCAATTCTGCGATGCCATCGGATACGATTCGCAAATCATACTTACCCGTCACGGGAACACCGAATTCAAATGTGCTTCCGGTGACCTTCTCTTTTCCGTCCACCGCGGACTCTGGTTCTTTCCACCAATCCCGCTGCCGCGGGCGTTTTTTCCAAACTAATTCGCCCGTAACAAACGTGACGTCCGCAGGCGCGATCAAACGGCCCGTGATTCGAATCAAGTCGGGCGTCGGTGTCGCGGTCGGTTCGGGAACCGGCGTCATCGTGGCCGTCGCAGCCGGTTCCCCAGCCGGTGCATCCGGCACTACGCCGTTCGTACCGGGTGGGGACGTTGGCGGCGGGGCCAACGCGACCTGCTCCGGTTCAGTATCGGAGCAGCCACACAGGATCGCTCCCGATGCGAAAGCGACGAGAAGTATGAGTGGAAATGCAGACCTACGTTGAGCCATGACCCTCTCCTCCGAGGTGCGTCCCACATCGAACGCTCCCCTATCCCCCTATAGTCTAGGATTTCCCATATAGGCTCTCTGTTCTCTTCCAAGAGGGGCAATCACGGAGATGCCCAGGCGGTGGAGGTCGGTTCGTGTTCTCTGTGTACTGTAAAGAGGCTTGCACAAGAGATCAATCGCCTACCCTACCAGACAATACGTATCCGCCCGCGTGAATCTTCACTCGGGGGATGATAGAGGAATGTTCGTTGTCAGTCACACTTGTGAGCGTGGCGCCATCTACGCAATCCGTTGACACGACTGGATTCTGTCTTCCCTACCCCGTGGCCCCCTCTTGGCGCTGAGGGGTCTCTTCTTGGGTGGAGGTTTTTGGGAATGCAAGCAGATGAGCGGTCGTGTTTGCTTTGTAGTCATAATATGACTACAATTAGATAGGCTCTTGGGAGGTTCACGATGAGTACTGCCGACACCTACGTTCGTGCCCGTATCGATTCCGCGACAAAGGAACGCGCTACTGAGGCCCTGGGGAGAATGGGGTTGACTGTCTCGGACGCTATCCGCTTGCTGATGCTGCGTGTTGCCGACGAGCGCCGCTTGCCATTCGAAGTTCGAGTTCCGAACAAGACCACCCGCAAGGCGATGGACGAACTCGAATCCGGTAAAGGCAAGAAGTTTGCCAGCGTTGACGACCTGATGGCGGATTTACATGCGGATAGTTGAGCACTCGTCCGCATTCAAGCGCGACTATAAGCGTGAGGTCAGAGGAAAGCACGCGACCACACTCGATGCCGACTTGATGGCCGTCTTGGTAGCACTGGCCAACGATGAGGCGCTGGCACCGCACCACTTGGACCATAATCTGCACGGCAATTGGGCGGGCTACCGTGAGTGCCACGTCAAACCCAATTTGCTGCTGATCTACCACAAGTCGGGCAGTGACATTCTACGACTCGCCCGGCTTGGATCCCATAGCAAGTTATTCGAATGAGGAGTCGCGGATTGGACAGCGATCAATCGTGCCCCGGTTACAGGAGTCAACCGTGCGAGAGAATGACGGAGATATCGTAAGAGGTTTAGGATATGTGACGCTGTACTCGGCGTACCTGGAGCAGGAAGTCGAGGGGCTCTTGTCGTTGCTTGCCCGAATAAGAAAGAACAAGAATGACACACAGCGTTGGCCTATAAGCAAGAAGATAAAGGAGACGACAGAGCTCGTTAGGAAACTCGAATTTGAGGAAGAGGAAAAAGACAATCTAATCTGTAGGCTAGACAGCTGCACAGAGTTATTTCAACGTCGCAACGAGTTGATTCACGGCAGGATATTCGCCACTCTCGATGGCCCAGATATTCTGGAATCGGGGAGAGCGAACACCCCCACCAGGGAAATATTCACGGGAGAGCTCTACGATCTGGCAAACGAACTCTGGGATATGCGGTCCAGAATCCTCGGCACCACGGTAGTCGACATCCGTCATGCAATGAAAGGGCTTCTAAACGAGAAGGCATAGGACCATGCCTGTTGCCAACTTGATCACCATCCCCGGGATTCGGCGGGGCGCAGAAGTCGTAGATCGCCGCGCAGAGGTATCCGAACCGGCGAGTGGAACACCCGTTGTCTAATGTGGTTTCTCTGACTCGGCGGCTTCTACTTCGCTTC